>DRLW01000124.1 GCA_011375275.1 Bacteroidota bacterium | reverse complement strand
GGTGCTCTGCCAGGAAAAACCGCGAGGATTGACCGTGTAAGCAGCGTACAGCCGCGTTACGGTACCGGCAGACCAGCTTGGGACTGTGACGGTCTTGCCATCGATGCGGTATTCGGACTCGGCATAAGCCGGATCTTTCAGCCTCGAAGCGACGACTCCGGCGGTGAGCTGGTGCTGCGGAGGCTGGAATAAATACCGCCCGCTTCGGTACTGCACACTGATATCCGCGCTCTGCCGCCCCTCAAGACTGAACAGCTTGATCGTGGAGTTGAGGCCGAGGCGCACAGGCATTCTGTGGGTGTAGGACAGCATGCCGTCAAGGACGTTGCTTTTCGCTCCGTACCAGAAACCGAGAGAGAGCAGGCGGTTGTTGCGATAATGACCCCGAAAGCGCACGCCGCTGCGCAGACCGTCGATATCGTTGTACCAGAATCCGGGTTTCCAGGTCAGCACATAGGCGTCTGCCGGACTATAAAACATCCGCGGCAGCTCAGGATAGAGCTCAAGGCGCAACACGCCCTGGCCGGTCAGACTGACGTCCATGATCTGGTTGTCAGGATCGAGCATGACTTTTTCCGGTTTTTTCTCTGTCACGAAAACCACCACGCCGCGCTCATCCTTGCCGTCCCAGCGTTTTTTTATCCTCGTTCCATCGTTCTGACCGACCACAACCTCGACCGGCATGATGCCGTCTCCTCTGCGCCTGATCTCCACTTCTGTTTTATAGCTGCCATCTGGCTGGCGCGTTTTTTTGACCGGGCCGAGGGCATAATCGACTGTCGGCGTGCCGTGCAGCCATTGCTCGAAAAACCAGTCGAGCTCCATGCCGGACACCTCTTCGCAGACAGCCTTGAAGCGTGCTTCATTGACATGCTTGAATTTCCAGCGCCGGAAATATTCTTTGCAGATACGGGCAAATTTTTCTTCGCCGACCACGTAGCGCAGCATTTCAAAAAAAATAGAGCCTTTGGTATAGGCATTCACCGAATAGGCCATTCCATCGTTGAACTCATACGACCATTTGCTGATCGGCTCGTCTTTGCCGCTGGTCATGAAAAACAACGCCCTGTTGCGGTTGTTCTCCCTGCTGGTCAGGGCCGGGCGCTTGCGGCTGAGCCAGTTGGCTTCGCGCAGGTATTTTTTGCGATCATATCCCCATGTGCCGTAACGGTTTTCCATGTACCAGCGCGTCTGAAAGGAGGTAAAACCTTCATCCAGCCAGGCTTCTCTGGTTTCGTTGTTGCCGAGAATCCCGTAAAAGTAAATATGCCCGACTTCGTGCAGAATCAGGCCCTCACGTTCGGATGAATTCATGACCAGCATGGGGTATTCCATCCCGCCGCCGAGCAGGCCATGGGTGATGGTGAGCTGTGGATAGGGATAGCGCCCGAATTTTTCCGAAAGCCAGGCCAGCGCGCGCCGGCCGCGTTCGACCACCACCCGGCTCCAGCGCTGTTTGGCATAACTGCGATAGAGAACATGGATGGGAATACCATCCCATTCTCCGGATTCATACAGGAAATCCGGAGACGCAACCCAGGCGAAATCATGCACGTTCTCCGCGTGAAAGAGGACGCTGCGGGCCGGTGTTCTCTCATTTTCAGCGATGATTTGTTCCCGAATCTCTTTATAGCGTTGCTGCCACGCCGCATCGCCGAGGCTGGTATCGACGCGCACCAGCTCAAAACCCGGGTCGCCCTCCTGCACCTGGCCCGTGGCAGCGATGATATAGTCGTAGGGAACGGTGATGCGCACGTCGAAGGTACCGAATTCGCCGTAAAACTCGCCGAGCATGTGGAAGGGGACATTATTCCAGCCGTTTTCATCATATACGCAGACTTTGGGATACCACTGTGCAAAGTCGAATTGCGAACCGCGATAGCCGGCCCGGCGGCTGTGCTTCCGCACTTTTGATTCAAAGTCGAGTTCGATGCGCATCTCCGCACCCGGAGGCAGCGGGTGCGGCAGGTCGGCCTCGAGAATCGTATCATCGACGTTGAAACTGGTCATTTTGTCTGCAGCCGGCGCTTCACCCTGTCCGGGTATGATGCGAAAGCGGGTAATCTTCAACCAGCCTGCATTGTCCGGGTCGGTGTTCATTATCTGGTAAAATTTTCTCGCATCCCGGGCGTAGATGCTGTTCGGGTCTTTGTAGGCGTTGGGGTAGAGGTGCATGTAAAATTTGAACAACGTATCCGGGGAGTTATTGCGGTACAGAATCGAGGAGCTGCCGGTGAGCATTTTACTCGCCGGATCAAGAGTAACATCCATTTCGTAGTGGACAAACTGCTGCCAGTAGTTTTCCTGAGCCTGTGTCGGCGTTGCGGTAAAACTGCTGGCTGTGAACATGACAAGACAAAGTGTGAGTAAACGCATCTCCTTCTCTCCGACTGCAAGGTGTATGGATTCCCCCGGTCCAGGTAGTTTTTTGTCGCGACTTTCCGTGCCCGCAGGCATTTATATACTGTTTACACTGGCATTCCACTTAACTCAGTACGGTTGCATTTTTTAAGACCAGACTGCGTGACAACAGCACGTGCCTGCCCCAGAACCGTCATTCCGGTTTCCCGCAGGGGAAGACCGGAAGCTCCCAGACTCGGGCACGTACCCGAAAAGATGAGATTCCGGCACGGCGCTTCGCCTGGCCGGAATGACACATGCCGGTATCTGAGCCAGACCCGGTTTGCTGAGTTAACTGGATACCCGGAGCTATTCTGGCATAATTGTAAAGAATAAATGTATCTTGCTATGAAATTTTCCGGGCAAAAATGAGTGGAAGAAAGCCCGCTACTTTCAGACACAGGTGGGATGCAAAATGTTCAGCATGGGCTTCCGTGCTGC
>DRLW01000123.1 GCA_011375275.1 Bacteroidota bacterium | reverse complement strand
TTCAATTCAACATTGATTTGACACCTCTTTTTTTGACGAATGCGTCGTCCCAACAAGTAAACCGGGGCCGGATGTATCGCGACATTCATGTCGCGCGGCTCGAACACCTCCGTATTCTGCATGCTTCCGGGGGGCTGGCCGGTACGCGAGCCCAGTGGGATGATTTCCCAACCCACACAATCAGGAGAAGAGCCACTCTTGGAAAGCCCGGATAGCTGACAAGTTTTATCGGCCAGAATCCCGGCGGAGGGCTTTTGTTATGCCCTTATTTCCTGACTACAGAGAGGAAAAAGCCGAGGTGTCCGGGTATCCAGTTAACACAGCAAACCGGGCCCGGCTCAGCTACCGGCATGTGTCATTCCGGCCAGGCGCAGCGCTGTGCCGGAATCTCATCTTTTCTGGCACGTGCCTGTGTCTGGGGGATTCCGGTCTTCCCCTGCGGGGAAACCGGAATGACCGTTCCAGGGCAGGCACGCGCTGTTGTTACCCGGTCTGGTTAAAAAAATGCAACCGTACTGAGTGAAGTGGACAACCAGAGCCGAGGTGCCGTAAAATCAGGCGTAACATCCTGCGGCAGCATACGTAACGTTTCCGGTCATCATGTTCTCACTTACTATCCGCATGTTCTCACTTACTATCCGGAAATAAAAAAAGCCCGCTGAAGCCGGGGACAGTTTGGAATTTTTTTTCGAGGTCTTGTTTCTATTCAACCGGCCTGCCTTTGCATGACGTGACAAAAAAGAGCCGCCGTTTTCTCCGGAAACGGACCAGAAGTCCGGAGAGATAACGGATGTATTTTCAGTAAGATTGTGAACTCCCCGGGCTAAACTCAGGAGAAAAGCCATGCAATACCAATCCCGGTTCTCGTTATTCAGTCTTGTTGTTCTGTTGGGCCTGGTTGCCGGCTTTGCTGCTGGCCCAGCCGTTTCTGCCAAAGAATACTCCATCGATGCCGTTGAGTTGAAAGTTGAGCTGCAGCCAGATGGTTCTGCCCTGGTCGAAGAGCGCCGGACCATGTCCTATCAGGGCTCTTTCAGCTATAATTTTCAGGTATTTCGCAAAAGTGGGCTGGATGGTTTTATCTTTCTCAGCCTGTCAGACGGTGAGACGGTTTACGTACGCCGGCGCTCAAAAGAGCCGGGCAGCTATCGCGTACGCGAGCGCAGAAAACAGGTTGAAGTGCGCTGGTATCACGACACGCGGGATCAGTCGCGCACGTTCGTCCTGAGGTACAAACTGCTCGGCGTAGTTACCGCGTATGCTGACGTGGCGCAATTTTATTACAATCTTATTGGATCAGGCTGGAAAAAAAGCACCGGCTCTGTGCGCGCTGTCATCATCCCGCCCGGTGATCGGGATCTCCCGGCAGAGAAAGTCCGCGCCTGGCTCCACAATGTACGATCCGGAGATGTGCACGTGACAGATGATGCCCGGGTCGAACTCAGTGTATCCCCTCTGCCGGCCAAAACCGCGCTGCCGGTGCGTGTGCTGATGCCCGTTGACGTGTTTCCTCAGGCAGAAAAACGGGTTCAGGAGCCGGCGGCCAGCCGTCTGGTTTCCGAGGCAGAGCAGCAGGTACGGGATGATATCGCTGCTGCAGAAAGACGGGCAGAGCGTGAGCGCATGCGCGCACAGCTTCGTCCCCGGTTTCTGCCGCTGCTGTCCGCAGCAGTTGCGCTTTACGGCCTGCTGCTGTTAGTCAATCTTTTCAGACACAGAACCAGGGTGGACAGCCCATACCGTTCTGAGAGCTACCCGCGTTTGCCAGCAGAGGGCGTGTCAGCCGCGGTGGCAAATTTTGTGTATTTCCGCGGGAATGTGACCAGCTATGCGTTGAGTGCAGCGTTGATCGAGCTGGCTGCGCAAGGTTTTCTGGTGATAGAAGTGGATGATGACATCAGTTCTGGCAAGAAGTCGATATCGAAAAAACACATATTTTTTGTGCTCACCGAAAAAGCACAGCGCGAGCGGCCGGAGCATCTGTCGTCTGCACAGTTGCTGGCATTTTTGCAGGAAATCAGCACAGAGGGCCGGCTTGCCCTCGTGCAGTTGAAGAAGAAAAAGAAGGAACTGCGCGAATTCATGGAAGAATGGCGTAAAACCATTGCTGCTGAGCTTGTCGTACCATTCTACGAGCCTGCTTCGAAAAAACGCATGAAGATTTTTCTCTTCTCCGGTATCTTGCTCAGCGTTGTCTGTTTTAGTGCGATTTTTTTCCTCGGCCCAGAAGCGGCTGTTTTAGCGGTGGTCTCGGTCGCACTGTCGGTTGTCAGTATTGGGTTGCTGCGCCAGACCGAGGCGGTCAAAAGGCTGCGCGAGCATCTCAAACACATACGCAGGTTTGTCCGGTCGGCAAAGCAGCGCACTTTTGTTCCTGTGGATACGGCTGAAATTGATCGCTACCTCGCTTTTGCAACCGCGCTTGCCTGTGGGCGCGCGCGGATCAGGATTTTCCTCGAGCGCAGTATGGCAGCCGCACAGGGAGAAAAGGCCTTTCAGTGGTTTGTCACCAGTGCATCGATGGATATCGCGGCTCTTGCTGAAACCACTGCCTTGATGGTCTATGTTACCACTGCATCCATCAGCAGCACGGCGGCAGTGAGTGCGGGGGCAGGTGGTGCGGCAGGCGGCGGAGGGGGTGGTGCTGGCTAATCATCCCTGCTGACTTTCCCCATCATAGCAAACCTCAATCTCGGCCCCTTTTTCAACGAGACCGCTGCAGCAGATATACGTGCTCGTGAGTACGACTTCTCTGGTCGTGCGCATGCTGCGTCCATGCCACTTCAGCGTGGCGGTTTTTTTTTGCTGTTATCACGCCGTCCAAGGAAAACACCAACTCTTTAGTATCCCTCGCCTGCTTCTCATACCCC
>DRLW01000122.1 GCA_011375275.1 Bacteroidota bacterium | reverse complement strand
TCTGGTAAAATTTTTCTTCATCAAAATAGAATGTTCTGGCAAACGACTGCTGAATCCCCAGCCAGATGGAGAATGTCTCGTGCAAAAGGTCTTCACGCTGATTGCGTGGGATTTGGAACGCATCACCGGAGCGACCGTTGAGCAAACTTTCGATATAAAACGGCTGCCCTTCGAACTCACCGGTGGCCAGAGCTTTGGGAAACAGCTCCTGCCGGGCTCCGGCCATCTGCTCAGCCTCTCTGAGCTGGAGCAGGAAATCATAATTACGCAGAACCTTGACCGAGGTGTAATCGTTCAATGGCAACTTGATCAAGACGCGTTCGGAGCTTCCGCCCTGGTCGAATTCCACGAAAAGCAGCACCTTGCCTCCGCCGGAGACAAAATATCGCAGCAGCCTGCCATCACTCAGGTCGGCATCAGGAACTGAGCTCAGCAACCGCGTCAGCAGCGATTTGCCAACCCGGGTTCTCCGTGCACCGATAGCAATTTCGCCGACAGTAAACTGCTGCCAGAATGAGGGTATGGTGCCGTTGCCGGGGACATCACCCCATTTTTTCAAAGGTACGACAGATTTGATATGGTCTGAAGCCGGTGAAATACCGATGGCGGTGTACGGTTTGCATTCCAACTGTGACAGCACCCGAATCGCTTTGCGTGAAATCATACGCGGCGTTCCGTTGAAGCGCCACACAGCCTCGGATGTGCCGTTTTTTTTGTCTGGCCCGCCCGCTCCGGAACCGGTCTGCCGATTCGTCAATCCGGTTACCAGGCCCTTGGCGAATTTCAGACTATACTCATTTGTCGCTGTCAGCCAGAGCTCGGTTTCTTCGTGCACGAACTGGCTGATCTCTTTCAGAAAGGCGGTATCAGCCTGTTTGAGAGTGTCATGCAGGCTGACGATGATATCGAACTGAGTGGCGAGGGTATTGAGCTCATTCGTACAGGTGTAGTTACTGATTTTTTTGGCCGCAGCAAACTTACGCAGAAGCTCGACTTCAGCCTCATTGAGCCCATGGATAACGACATGATCGCTATTGCGTGCCACGGACAGAGGCAGCGTCGTAAAACTGCCGAGCAGGAAAAGGACTTGCTTGTTTTTGGCAAGTCCCATATAAAATTTCCACGCCGATGGCAGCTCGAACTGCACATCGCGGATGAACTTTTTGCGCTCTGCAGCAGACAGATCGTGGCACCGTTCTTCGAGCTCGCTCTTCAAAGAATTGATCAGCAGATCGCGGCTCATCTTCTGCCGCGAAATCTCGGAGCTGATTTCAGTAGATTTCATATCACTATCGTTGGTTTTCAACAACCCCATCCTGTCGTCTGAAAATTCACGGTTCAACGTTCCTGTGCTGATCCGCTGCGTACTGCACGCACAGATACCCTATTCTCCCTGGGCGAGTACCTTTTGATCATCTGCAACGGCCTGACGGTCTTCCGGATCGAGACGCAACTCTATTTTCGGCATGATGCCCCAAATTACTGACCAGATGACTCTGCGCGCCCGCTTGTCCTGCCCCGGCCGGCGAATTGCGTGAAAACACAGGCCCAGGATACTCAGAAATTTGATTTCATACACGATCTCAGCACCCAGGCGTGAGTGCGTTTTGACCGAGGCCAGATTTTCCGCATCCATGAAGCCGTAAAATTTACGCAGCTCCGTGTGCTGCAGCCCCCAGATCGCCATTGCAATGTAGATCCCCCGCGACCGGAATCGCTGCGCGATGTACGCATCGTAAATCCAGCCGCTGTTGTCTGGAATTCTAAAGCTGCAAAAGAGCTCTTTCTCCACATGCACAGGGTTCTCATCCAGCCAGATCATGCCGATGGCACGCCCGCGATATTCCGCAACAACGCCCCGGTTCCCCTGTTCAAGACGGCTGTATAGCTTGTCCTTGCTTTTCTGCGGATTCAACTCGACAAGCTTGGGTACATCTTCCTTGTCGATAACATGAAAACTGATATTCCTGAACATACGAGCAACCCGATCCGTGCCGATATCCTGCACAGGATTAGTCGAAAAACCGACATAAAACCTCGTATAACGGAACAGCCAGATCGGGATATTACTCGACAGGATAGAAAACAGTGCCGAAGTTTTCCCCTGTTTGAGCAATCTCCACATCTTGCGGATTTTTTGGACCATTCCTTTTTTGCCCTTTTCTCTTTCTTCGTCTCCAACCCGGTGACGAATAATACCCATTCGGTCTTCCCGGCGCATCAATCGCATCCCAAATGCGCGAAACTCAAACGTCCAAACCCTGAAAGTTTCTCCAGCTTTTACACCCCCAAAATGCGGGCATCCACATCGTCACATTGTGCCTGCTTCTGTGCCCCGGCGCTTCTGCCTGCTTAGTTCCCTCATGTGCGCTGTGCACGAGAAGCTATCAGGACAACGATACCGGTGTTCCGAAAATCGATAAATTTTTCAGAACACACCTTCTCCGTACTGCTGCTTCAGCTCCACTGAAAAACAGGACAAACCAGGAGCAGGCCCGGCCGGCGCCCACCGGCAGAGCCCGCATGCGGACTTTAGTACTATACGGAATAATGGGAGAGTATGCGTATGAGGCGGTTATCTTCCCTGCTGCCTACCGCACGATCGTGACTTTCTGCGAAACACGCTGGCGTGCACCGCGCAACTCGATATAGTACGTCCCTGTTGACAAGAGTTCGCCATTGTCATTTCGGCCATCCCAAACCAGAGAATGTTCACCCGGTTCACGGCTGCCTTCGAACAGCCTTTTTACCAGTTTCCCCTGTATATTGTAGATAAAAACGGCAATTTTTTCGCGTTGCGGCAAATTGAACCGGATCGTCGTGCCGCCGGCTAAGGAACCGCTATTTTTTTTTACCGAGTATGGATTGGGATAGGCCGGCTGCAGGTTGAAATTGTTCGGATGCACACCAGCATCGCCGATGCCTGAAGGCGGATTGTCTGTCTGTTGCTCCGAGATATTCACCGTTGGCCGTGTCCAGGAGTTAGCGTCATACTCAGCACCCTGGTTTGCGGCCTTGGGAGGCAGCAGGAAAAAACGGGCATAGGAACGGATGGAGTCATAAGTTTGCAGGATATCCGGAATATTCTGAATGAAAACACCGTGGTTTCCGATAGCCATTTTATCCTCGCCGGTCTCATCGTCAAAGCCGGCATTGTCGAGATAGTATGACTGAACAGAAACGCCGCTGGTCTGCAAATACTGGCGTACATCCATCCAGGTGATGATCGTTCCCTGATCTGAGGTCACCTGCGCCCAACTGGAGAGATCGGTTTGAATCTGGTCCTGGACACCATCGATGGGGATGGCAGAGTTGTTTTTATCGTAGTATTTCTTGTTGGTCGTCTTGGCCGAATAGTCCATGTAGTACCACATGCGCGGCAGGGCATGAACGCGATAGCTGATTTCATATCCAATCATCTTGCGGTAGAAAAAAGAGAAGTACATGGTGGTCGGGCCTGAAGCTGCTCCCTGCACCATGCGAATGGCACGAACCGGGCCATCCTTATCAGCAAGATACCAGCTACAGGGTTTTCCGCTGCTAATGCGATAGAGGCACTTGCCCGGGCCGTCGCTCCAGAAATCTTCTGATTCATTTTCCCATGTCAACGCGTAGGCCCGAAACTTGAACCGGTCAACCAGATCGGTTTGACCATCGCCATTAAGAGGGGCTTTCAGAATCACGCGATCGAGAACCCAGCGCCTGCTGTAATGCGCCTGGTATGAATCCGTATCGATGATCGCCTTGTTTTCCGTGTTTTCGTACATGGTATAGTTGACATAATCGCCGGCCGTATAATCAACTTTGGTGGACGTATAGATATAGATATACCCTTTGGTACCGGCCTTGAGCGGATCACTGACTTCGACTTCAAAGCGGCGTCCGTCCGTATCCACGGCCCAGCTCTGGGATGGTGCCGGAGCTTTATCACCCAGGTCTTCGATCATGAAAACGAGTTCATCGTCTTCATCGAACCCATTGCCTTCGTCCTCTGTGTAGAGGTACTCCCTGCCCCAGTTTTTACCGTCATAACTGATATCTGTCAGCTTGCGTTCATCGACCTGAAAAGGCACCTGTTTCCACGTCTTTGAAGCCGCGTCGTACACATAACCGAAAATCGTTCCCGGGTCCACGCCCTGCAGGCCCGGGATATCCGCGCCTTTGATGACCACCGGCTCATACTTTCGCGCTTCTGTGAAATCATTTCCTGCCTGAGCAGCTACAGCCAGGATCAGAAAAAACGCGACTGAAAAAATCCCTCTTTTCATCGGTAAACCTCCTGTTTTATTCGAGGACTCTTTGTCCCGCACTTTTTTAATGATGCAGCGCATCGCACGGGGAAAACGGGAAAAGTATAACATTTTTCTTGCTGTGTTGGTTGTTCGTATCATGCTGATAAAAGTCTGGTTATCCACTTAACTCAGCACGGTTGCATCTTTTCAATCAGACCACCTGACAACAGCACGTGCCTGTACCAGAGCTGTCATTCCGGTTTCCCCGCAGGGGAAGACCGGAATCTCCCGGACTCAGGCACGTGACCAAAAAGATGAGATTCCGGCACTGCGCTTCGCTTGGCCGGAATGACAGATGCCGGTATCTGAGCGGAGCCCGGTTTGCTGAGTTAACTGGATACCCGGAACTT
>DRLW01000121.1 GCA_011375275.1 Bacteroidota bacterium | reverse complement strand
TTTTTTCTCTCATATGCGGCAATGCAGCCCGAATCAGACGTATCGCGCTCATCATCGTGCGCTCGAAACCGAGGGCCCAGCTCTCATCGTCGATATCCTCAAAAAAACCGGCAGGAGGCCCGCCGGCATTGGTGACCAGAATATCCACGCTCCCAAGGGTTTCGGCCGCCTGCGCGATGAAATACTCACAATCCTGCGCTTTTTCGACATCAGCGACTACGGGCAGAATGCGCCCGCCAGTGGATGCGCTCAACTCAGCAGCAGCGCGATGGATGCGCTGCTCGTCCCGCCCGCAGACAGCAACCTGCGCTCCCTCACGAGCCAACTCCATCGCCGTCGCATAGCCAAGCCCACGGCTGGCTGCCGCTACCAGGGCAACCTTGTTTCGGATCCCAAAATTCATAGAGTACCTGTCCTGAAAATATCTTTCCTTATTTATCCAAAAATCACCCTTTCGCCACGGAAAGCCGGGATAGCGTAATTTCCTCCCCATGCTCTGCCCGGCACCACCGGGGTTCGCCATGCGCAACTGCCCGGAGCAGGCATGGCGGCCGTTTCGTGACCTGCCACTCCGCGAGAAAACGACACCCATCGGGGCACCGAAAGGCACACGCGATCTGCAAAATGACAAAACCCGGCTTTTGTTATATCGGTGCCTGACAACGATGTTTTGACAGGATTACTTTTCTGTATTTTTGCGAAGAGATGGACAGGAGACACGTTATCCTGCTTACTGGCGGCGGCGTTTCGGGCGATAAAACCAGCGCTCGCCGCTGCCGACGCTGGCAATAAACCGGAAGACCTTTTCTTCCGTGCCGTTATCGACAAGGCTGCCGCGCGTCCCGAACTCAAAACCGAGGTCCACTTGACTGTTGTTATACTCATAGGGGAGTGAAAGCCCAAAAGTAATGAACTGCTCGGAAACCCGATTGCCGTTGCTGTCAAAATAAGGCAGCTCGGCATTACGAAAACCCGCCCTGAAGCTCATGCGCTTCAGGTAGGCAACATTGTGCTCCGTACTATGGCGATACTCGATACCATAAGAAATTTTGGTGATATTGGTCGCCGTGGTATTCAGCAACTCACTGGCCGGCACCTCGCCCCATTTTTCAAAAATCATATCTCCGAGCAGCAGGAGCTGAGAGATCGGTTTGAGGGTTACGCCAAAGCCCTGCATCGAGGGTAAAGTAACCGTCCCCTGCTGCACGCCGCTGGTGCCGCCGGAAAAATTATAAATCGTCTCCACGTCAGACTTGAGGCCAACAGGCAACCTGAGCACAGCACCGAGGTTGATATATTTCCCGAGCCGCGCCATAGCGCCGAAGCGGAAGCCGACGCCGCGTACGTAGGCGTTCTCCTGATTTCGGGTATCGCGAAATTTTTCATCATTGAAAAACACGCGCCAGGTATTCTGAATATTACCGATATAGCTGTCCATGCCGGCGCCAAGGGCAAGCCAGCCGCCCATCTGTGCACCAAATGAGAGAAAAAGGCGATTGATTCCGCCTGTACCGCTCACTGTCTGGCGAACGTTGCTGTCAAAACCATCGAGTTCTGTTTCAAAAGCATAGGCGACGTTGGTATATGGGCTCAGGCCAACGCCAAAGGAGAAATGCTGCCCGAGAGGAAAGCTGAACTGTGTGCTGTTAAAACCGGCATCGGCAAACCTGCCCGAAAGCCCGCCGAGGGTAACGTCTGTGCCTTCATAGAAAAAACTGCCGCTGAAACGGGTGATGCCGATAAAGTTGATCGAAGCGGGGTTGAGATACTGCGGCGTGTTCGGGTTGATCAGCGCGATGCCACCACCGCCAAGCGCAAAGGCCTGTGCCCCGGGATAGGCTTTGGGCATTCCGATGCCCAGGCGGGAATAAATCGAATTTGCAGCCATGCCGGAGGCGAAAAACAGCAACATCGTCGCCGGAAGCAGTACTTTATGAAAAATCTTCTGCATTGAAATCACCTATTGGTCTTGATCGGGAATACTGTACGTGACATCGAGTCGTGGACGCAACGAGCTGTCCGCCTGCGAACTATAAAAGGCCACACGGCTGAAATCCACCGCCGAGCGTAAACTGATCAGCACAAACCCGTAGTTCGGGTCTGCTCCCGAGTTCCAGCGCTGCACCATGTTGGACAAATTGATCTTAAGCTCGCTGGAATCACCGTTGACGATGGTAAAAGGCCCGCTGGTAAAGGCTGTGGAATCAAACGCCGCCAGCATGGGATCGTTGGACTCCTCGGTCAGGCGTCCCGCTGTCGAGTTAAACGGCTCGGGGTAGAAAAATGAATTTTCGCGATCGATGGTCAAGGTAAGCGTGGCGTTATTGATGGTGACGTTCGCAGGTATCGAGCTGATATCAAAATTGAACAAAACCCTGTGCTCCAGCCCATTGCCGATATAGAGCGGCCCCTCGGGTGGTTGGGCGGTCAGCTCAAAAATCGTCACATCCACTTCAGCGATAACGCTCGCCGAAGTGGTGTCATCCCGCCCGATTCGGGTATAGTTAAACTCGACACGCGGCTGCCGGGTCGTATTTTCCGTGGAAACAAAGCGTTTGGAAAAAGCTGCCGACGGCGCGCGCAGCAGGACGCCGTAATTGGCGGCGTTGGTGTCAGCCCAGCTTTCGACGAGGTCGGTGTCAAGGGCGATGCGTACCGTATCCGAGTCCGAGGCGACGATCGTCGTCGTTGCCATGGGTACAGGGTCAAAAGCGTTGCCGAAGGTCTCGAAAGTCACTTCGCTCTCTTCCCACTCGACGGTCGATTTATGCAGGGATGCTTCAGCAGTCAAGCCGCTGTCGCCTTTAAAATCCATGCCATAGAGCACCAGAGTGGCATCATGAACCACGATGCTGTCCGGAATATTCTTGAACCGGAACAGGGTCATCATGCTTTTGCCATCACTGTTACCGATGAAAAGCTGTGAGCTGGAGCCGATATTTTTGATACGGGAAGTCGTGGTATCAAACGAGGGTGGAGAGAAGACAACCTTTCTGACTTCTCCCGGTGAGACGAGATCAACCGAGGTGATCGGGTTGGATTCCGTGCAGCCGATCAGCACGGCAAAGACGAGAAGCGCGGTGGTGAATAATACGTTTTTAGTCATGTGCTTTCTGTTTCGATTATCCTGATGTTCTGAAAACCAACAAACTTAGAATTTTATGTCGCAATAACTCGGGTTGTCCATTTAACCCGGTATGGTTACATCTTTTCCCTTTTCGTTACACCGCTCCTGCGGTATGACCTCCCTGTTGCCCCGCACCGGTGGGGCAGTACGCAAGCGAAGCGAGACGCATCCTAACCCGAAAGCCCGCTCCTATGCCGAGACTGTCGTCCCTGCTTCCCCGTCGCGGAAGAACGCCGTCCAGACTCTGGCATGTGCACAAAAGATGAGATCCCGGCTCTGCGCTTCGCTTGGCCGGAATGACAGGTAGCGATATCTGGGGCAGAACCGGTTAGATGAGTTAACTGGATAACCAGACTCTTAAACTCCCTTCTCGTCACACCGCTCCTGCGGTGTGACGTCCCTTTTGCCCCGCTCCCGCGGTGCAGTACGCAAGCGAAGCGGGACGCATCCTAACCCGAAAGCCCGCTCCCATGCCGAGACCGTCATCCCTGTTCCCCCCGCAACAGGAGCTGCCACAGCTTCACCGAGCAAACCAAACAAGCACGATCGGGTACACCTGAAAAAATCGCTGTGCAACATCTGCCATCACGTTCTCTGACGGGCAGCAGA
>DRLW01000120.1 GCA_011375275.1 Bacteroidota bacterium | reverse complement strand
GAGGAGAATTCTTTCATCCGCGTCGATTGGCCGCTGTTCCCGACCGAATTGGTCGCTGAAAAAATCGGCGAAAAGGATGTCGATGGCAGTGTCGGACGGGTGTGTATCGCCCAGGTGCAGGATCACCGCGCCAATGATGACCTCATCGACATGATGCAGACCGTGCGCCGGCACGCGACCGAAGTGCCGATCTCCGCTCTGGTCAGCGCAACGCTGTTGGACGAATCCTGGCTGGCACGCATCAAAGATGCCGGGGCAGACATTATCGGCGTCGGGCTGGATGCTGCCAGTGAAGATATTTTTTACAAAACCCGCGGCCGCGGTGCCAAAGGGCCGCACACGTGGGATTTCCACTGGGAGATCGTGCTCGCAGCCCGCGATATGTACGGGCCGATGAACGTCAACTGCCACGTTGTCGTCGGGCTGGGAGAGACGGATAAAGACCTGGTCGATCTTTTTTATAAATTAAAGAAGGAACAGGTTGCCGGTTATCTGTTCTCGTTTAATCCCGAGCCGGGCACGGAAATGCAGGATATGCCGCGCACGCCGCTGCACCGCTGGCGCCGGATACAGCTCGTCAAATATCTCATCGAAGAAAAAAATCTGCCCGCTGAAGCGATCGAGTTCGATGCCTCGGGAGAAATCACGCGCCTGAATGCGCCGGAAATCGTCATCGAAACCGCTGTTGACAGCGGTATGCCGTTCATGACCAACGGCTGCCCGGATCGCCAGGGAGAGGTTGCCTGCAACCGGCCCTATGGGTCGTACCGCCCGGGTGAGGAGTACCGTGACTATCCCTTCAAGCCGAACGCGAGCGATGTTGTCAGCATCCGCCGCCAGATGAATCTCGAAGAAGTGTGGAACAAATTGAGTGAAACCCTCGTGTGATGCGCACTGCTCCGGCCGGCCGCCGGGGCACAGGGCTTTTTATCTCGATTTGTTCAGAAATTTTTCTTCTCAAGGGAAGTCACGATATCTGAAAAATTTTGTCCGCCCGTGGGCCTGCAGCGCTTCAGACGCAGGCCCGGGCTGGCTGAAGAGTCGCCGGATATCTTTTGTACCTTTATCATAAAAATACGCTGAGACGGATTTTTCAGGTTAAGAGCAGCGTTTTCTGACATGACTCCGTTATCGTCAACATCACCGCCTGTCCGCCTGGTCGATCTCGGAACGACCGACTGGTGGAAAACACAGGCGGTTTATCATTATCTGGCAGAACAGTGCAGCGCTGATGCACAGGATACCATCGTGCTGTGCCGGCCAAAAACGCCTTACCTCTGCCTGGGCTACCACCAGGATTTTGACGCTGTCTTCGATCGTCGCGCCTGTGCGCAGCACAATCTGCCCGTGCTGCGGCGCCGGCTCGGAGGCGGTGCAACCTATCTCGACTCCAACCAGATTTTCTACCAGTTCATCTTTCATAAAAGCCGCGTGCCGGTCTATTTCGGAGAAATCTACCGGCGTTTTCTCGCCCCGGCGGTGTCAACCCTGCGCCGTTTCGGCCTGGATGCCCATCTGCGTATGCTCAACGAAATCGAGATCGGCAGCCGCCGTATCGCCGGCATCGGCGGCGGCCAGCTCGGCGAAGCCTGTGTGGTCGTCGGCAATTTTTTGCTCGATTTCGACTATGAGATGATGAGCCGCGCCTGGCGCGTACCCACGGAAACGTTCCGAACAATGGCGCGTGATTCGATGCAGGAGCGCATCGTTACCCTGAAAAAATTGCGCCCGGATATCGATCCTGATACGCTTCGTCAGGTTTATCTTGAAGAAGTGGTAAAAAGTTTTCATAACAATATTTCATTTTCAGCGCTGACATCCGAAGAAGAGCGCAATGCAGAAAAAACATACCGGACTTTGACCTCCCCGGAGTTCCTTAACCTGCATGCATCAGAGGCAGACCCGGCACCGATGTCAGAATTGAAAATTTCTGCCCGTGAGTTTATCCATTTCAGGCAAATGCAGGTAAATGGGTATATCTTATCGGGAAGTTTTCGTGTCAGGGAAGACAAAATTGTGGCAGTACATCTTGACTCTAACCCCGCAGGCGACTGGCTTGCTGCAGAACGGCACTTGCAGGGCCGTCCCCTGGAATCGTGGCAATCTGAAATCGAGAAGGTAGTGACTCATGGGTAACAAGCTGAAGGAATACCTCGCCGACCCTTTCCTGAACACGATGTATCGTGCCGTACGGGAAGCCGGTTCCCTGAAATCCATCTCCATCGATCTCACGCACGCCTGCAATATCCGTTGCGTCGGGTGCTATTATTTTGATGAGGGGATGAACCGTTTCAAGGGTAGCAAGGTCAAGGACGAAGCAGTGTTTGACGAATTCGTCGCCCGGGAAAAAGAACGGGGCACAAATTTCGTCACCATCGTCGGCGGCGAGCCGAGCCTGGAACTCGGGCGCATGAAAAAAATATACGATAATTTCTGGATGAATGTCGCTACCAATGGCTGGCAGCGCATCCCCTGCGATGGGTTTGAGAAAATGCCTATCGGGATCTCGGTCTGGGGAAACCATCAGACAGATAAATGGCTGCGCGGACGTGACCGCCTCGATGTGTTCGGCCGCGCTCTGAAAAATTATAAAAATGATGAGCGCGCCTTCTGGTACTATACCGTCGTGCCCGGCCGGGCGCATGAAGTGGAAAGCGTGGTCGAAGAGTGCGTTCAAAACGGCAACCGCGTGCTGTTTAATTTTTATTGCGACCTGCGTAATCTCGGCGGCGAGTTTGACTATCGCCAGGGATTCGGACACGTGCGCGAAGCCATCGACCGCATGATCGAGCGCTATCCGGACAAAATTCTCATGACCTCATATTTCAGCCACGTGGTCACCAGCGGCAAACTCTATGACGAAAGCTGGGGCTATGAGGTGTGCACCAGCGTCAGCCCGGACAATCCGGTCAACAGCGAGCGTATCCGCAATGGCAAACCCTACAACCCGCATTTTCGTGCCTACAACGCTGACTTCAGCACCACCCGGCGCTGCTGCACCGGCGTTGACCGCTCCTGTGATTCCTGCTTTGATACATGGGAGCATTTTTCATGGGTCATGCTGAACATGAAAAAGCATCTCGGCTCCAAGCAGGAGTTCACCAACTGGCTGACCACGATGTATCTCTTCTATCTCATCAACCGCATCGTCGATTTTGACAGCGGTATCAAACTTCTGCCGGAAATCCACGCCCGCGTGGGTATTTTATCCCAGCCCGAACCCGCCGAAGTGGCGTAGCGAAAAGGATGACCATGACCTGTCCCCACTGTAAAAAATTTTCCGGCCACCGTATGGACCTGCATGCACACCTCATCGACGAGCACGCCGAGGAGGTCGCGGTTTATGTCGAAGACGATGGCGTGATGTATTTTGAGATGAGCTGCCCGCTGTGCAATGACAGCGTCAAACAGCCGCTGAAAAAACGCGCCAGCGTCCTCGATGAATACCGCCGTGAAATCCGCCTGGTGGCGTTTGATCTGTTGCTTTATCATCTGATGGAAAAACATCCGGAGGAGGAAGACTGAGCTGAGGACATCCCCCTGGCCCGGCTTTTGTGCCGGGCCTGTCCCCCTTCGAAGGGGGATTTTTTTGGCGCGGAGCGATTCCCCCTTTGAAGGGGGATAAAGGGGGATGTCCCGAGGCTGCGCAGCGATCTGCAGCGGAGTTGAGTGTGTGCTGGGATTTTCGTTTTGCGGCGTTTTGCAGGGAGTGTGGT
>DRLW01000119.1 GCA_011375275.1 Bacteroidota bacterium | reverse complement strand
GCCGGTATCTGAGCGGAGCCCGGTTTGCTGAGTTAACTGGATACCCGGACTTGTAATCCTTTCAAACGTAGTTTTTGAAAGACTTGTATATCTCGCAGTGACGCAGAGCACGCAGTTTATTATTTTAGCAGAAATTAACCATTCTTTCTCTGCGCTCACTGCGTCTCTGCGAGAATAATGCAGGATAAGTTGTTCTCTCGCCATTCTGCTCCAGCGGTGTGATGCCCCTGTTGCCGCGCCTCATGACTGCCGAGGCCGAAAAAGCCAAAAAGCGACGATCAGCAGAGGGAAAATGCCTGGAAGGGCGAGTACGTATCGCTACATGTGCATGAAGAATTCTGTGCAAAAGGTAGTTGGTGTTTGGCAAGGCACGAACAAAGAGCCAAATCTTGACGGGGGTCCATCGTGGACAGGACTGAGCAAACCCGCGCCGGAAGCGCAGGGCATGCATGAGACTATGGGGGAGTGTACTTGAATAAACCGGCCATGGCCGGAACAGGGATCGTTTTAGGGGGGCGACCGATTGCATCGATCGACACCCGGCTCAGCAATGCTTCCATGCATTCCCGCGACCATGGGCCGCAGGGATCATTGTCAAAAAATTATCCCCTTGAAAAACCTTGCATTACTTATATGAGCCCGGCGTGTTAAAAGAGTATATACAGAAACGGAAAAATGCAGAAAAAAAATTATCCGGCGTCGCATCTCGTCACGCCGCTCCTGTCTCAGGCGGACTACAGGGTATCCAGTTTACTCAGCTAACCGGGCCTGTCCCGGATACCGACATCTGTCATGCCGGCCAGTCGTAGCGATGTACCGGAATCGCATCTTTTGGGCATCTGCCGGAGTCTGGGGAATGCCGGTCTTTCCTTGTCGGGAAATCGGAACGCTGGCTCAGCGCTTTGTCCGAGCGATTCGTCACAAAAATAAATCGCTCAGGTTAGGGCCGGGAAAAGGGAGCGCAGCTATTCTGGCTTTGTAGTGAAAGGCTCTGTTTTATGGATAAAAGGGAAAAACCCGGATAAAAGCATTGTTATGCACACCGACTTGTTCGTATATTTATCTTTCTTTATTTGAATTCTGATTATGCGTATGGGCGGCTTTGTGCCGTGGCAGTGGTGTAAGGCGGGAACAGCCAGCACCCCTGTGGCGCCGGCCTGGCCGCAGATGCTGATTTTTCAAAAAATCAGCATGATCAGAGTTCGCTATAAGAACGATCGTGATGGTTTTTCAGGTGATAGCTGACAGTCGCGTCTCTGTTTGCGAAGGCTGAGAGATGATCCAATCTGGAAAAAATACCCGGGACAAGTCAAGACACCATGACCATACAGAAACCAGCCATGCTGCGCCCCGGCGCGACGATTGGCGTGGTGGCGCCTTCGAGTCCACCAGATGAGAATCGTCTGCATGAGGGGGTGCTCTATCTCGAAAAACTCGGTTACCGCGTCGTGGTTGGCAACTATGTCACCCGCCGTTACGGCCACCTGGCCGGTTCTGACGCGGAGCGGGCAGCGGACCTGAACGAGATGTTTGCCCGGCCGGACATCGATGCCATCTTCTGCGCTCGAGGCGGCTACGGTGTCAGCCGTCTGCTCGATCGCCTCGATTATGATACCATTCTCAGAAATCCCAAAATTCTCGTCGGTTACAGCGATACGACAGCCCTGCAGCTCGCTCTGTTCAGCCGAACCGGTCTGGTCAGCTTTTCAGGGCCGATGGTTGCTGTCGAGTTTGCTGGAGGCATTCTGCCGCAAACCGAGGAGGCGTTCTGGCGCATGATCACAGAACCGGAGCCTTTTGGCGTGCTCGCTCCTTTTTCCGGCCGGTCTCTCGGCGTTGTGCAGGAAGGGCAGGGCGAGGGCACTCTGATCGGCGGCTGTCTGTCTCTGGTGGCGAATTTGCTTGGTACGGATTTCTTCCCGGCGCCGGCCGAAGCGGTGCTCTTCATCGAGGACATCGGCGAAAAACCGATGCATATCGACAGGCATCTGGCCAATGTGCGTCATTCAGCGATTTTCCAGAAACTGCGCGGGGTCATCACCGGAGAATTTCTCGAATCAGAAGTCGAAAATCCGGACAGCGTGCTGGACCTTGACGAAATTCTGAAAGACCATTTTGAGCGTGCCGGCATCCCTGTGCTCACCGGGCTGGATTACGGGCATGGCGATCTGAAGTACACCCTGCCGATCGGTGTGCGCGCGCGGCTGTCCTCATCTGCCCGCGAGCTGCGCATCCTCGAAGCTGCGGTGCGCAGGCCGGACTCCACAACCATAGCCATCGAGAGTGTATCGTGAGTGATTTTGCCATCGCCGTGCTGATTTCCGGCCGGGGCTCGAACTTCATCGCTATCCAGCAGCGCATCGAAGAAGGCAGCCTGCCGGCGCGCATCGCCTGTGTGATCAGCAGCCGCGCCGATGCGCCGGGGCTGGCGTATGCGACTGAACGCGGCATCCCCACGCTGGTGATGCCGGGCAAGGAACAGCCGGAGGAGAAGATTACCACTTTTTTGCTCGAGGCATTCCGGAAATATGATGTTGCGCTTGTCGTGCTTGCCGGCTTTCTGCGTAAAATCCCCCGCGCGGTTGTGGAAGAATGGCCGGACCGGATCATCAACATCCACCCGGCTCTGCTGCCGTCCTTTGGCGGCAAGGGCATGTACGGCCGGCGTGTGCATGAGGCAGTGCTGGCGTATGGCTGCAAAGTTTCAGGCGCGACGGTGCATCTGGTTTCTGCGGACTATGACACCGGACCACCGGTGCTGCAGCGCTGCGTGCCGGTTTATGAGGACGACACGCCGGAAACCCTGGCCGGACGAGTGTTGCAGGTTGAACACGCGCTATTGCCCGAGGCTGTCGCACTGTTTGCCAGCGGCCAGGTGGTGGTTAGCGGACGAACCGTACGCACCGGCGCGACAAAGTTGACACAGTCGTAAGATTCTGTTTTGATATATGGTTGCAGCTTGCGATATTATTTCGATATGTGCAGCACTTCGCGTTTGAGGCGTTGGGATGGCTGAAAAATTTTGCTTTGACTCTGAGTAGGCAGGATATCCAGTTACGTCAGCTAACAGGGCCTGATGCGAATATCGCCATCTGTCATTCCGCCAGGCGAAGCGCTGTGCCGGAATCTCATCTTTTCTGGCACGTGCCTGAGTCTGGGAGATTCCGGTCTTCCGCTGCGCGGAAACCGGAATGACAGCTCTGATGC
>DRLW01000118.1 GCA_011375275.1 Bacteroidota bacterium | reverse complement strand
GTGGTAAGGGAATGAAGATGTGTTTTCGAATACTCCTCTCGTCACACCGCTCCCGCGGTGTGACGCCCTTGTTGCCGCTCCAGCGGCCGTGCACAAGCGGAATGAGCTGCCACCAGCGCTGAAAGTCCGCACTAATCTATTGCCAAGGGATTCCGCTACTCTTGTAAAATCAGCGACTTTTGGGCACGCTGAAGCGTGCACTACGAACGTCCTCCTCTCGTCACACCGCTCCCGCGGTGTGACGCCCTTGTTGCCGCTCCTGCGGCCGTGCACAAGCGGGATGAGAAGCCTCCGGCGCTGAAAGTTCGCACTAATCTATTGCCGATGGGATCCGCTACTCCTGTGAAATCAGCGACTTTCGGGCACGCTGAAGCGTGCTCTACGAACGTTTTAACTCCCGCTTCCGCTGCCCCGGTACACCTGCGCTGGAGCTGCCTGACCCGCACAATATGCGCAAGCGCCAGGATGTGTTTTGGGATACACACTGCAGCGGAGTTTTCTATTGTAATTTTGTCCCTGATGTATTATATTTGCCAGCTATAATCGGGAGGCGAGCCATCGTAAAAAATTTCATACTGGGTCACTATTTTCCGCAGGAGTCGCGTGTTCATAACCTGGATGCGCGCTGTAAGTTGCTGATCACCATCGTGATGCTGGTCTCGCTTTTTTCTGGTTCCGGTTGGGCAAGCATCGTGGGTTGGGCTGCTTTTTTAGCGGTCGCTGTCTGGCTGGCAAGGCTTCCTGCTGACCTGGTTCTGCGCTCCCTCAGGCCATTTCTCTGGCTTTTTGTTTTTACCACTGCCTGGCATATCCTGTTTGGCGTGCATACCACCGGTCCCCGGATTTCATTCTGGGGTTTTTCATTTTTTCTCGGAAATGTATGGGCAGCGGCATACTTTGCCTCGCGAATGGCATTGTTCCTGCTCATCTCAGCCGTGCTCATGCTGACGACATCCTCTCTGGAGCTGATGGATGCCGTGCAGAAAATCCTGCGGCCTCTGAAGCGTTTCGGCGTACCTGTGCATGAAATCGCCATGATGGCCTCGCTGGCTCTGCGGTTTATCCCGGTCGTGGTAGATGAAGCGATGAGGCTGCAAAAAGCGCAGCTCTCCCGTGGTGTGCGTTTTGATGGCTCACTCGTCCGCCGCACGCGAGCGCTCGTTCCCCTGATCCTTCCGCTGCTGTTCAGTACGTTCAAACGCTCGGAGGAGTTGGCTGTGGCCATGGAAGCACGCTGTTATGACAGCCGCGCCGCGCGTTCGTCCTGGGTCGCCTTCCACTGGCAGCGGCCCGAAAGCCTGGTGCTCGCAGCAGCGCTCACCCTTTTTGTGATGATCGAATTTGTTTGACGAGAATGGTCAGATATAAACTGCTCATTGAATACGATGGCACGGATTTCCATGGCTGGCAGTTGCAGCCGGATGTCCGAACCGTGCAGGGTGAAATAGAGCAGGCCCTGCAAACGGTGTTCAAAGACCGGCTGCGTCTGAGTGCTGCCGGCAGGACAGATACCGGCGTACATGCTGCCGGCCAGGTGGCACATTTTGATGCGCCTCATTTCTTGCCGGTGGAGCGCATCCGGGGCAGCCTGAATGCTCTGACGGGCCGGGATGTGGTTGTCCACGCCGTGGATGAAGTTGATGAAACTTTTCATGCCCGCTTCAGCGCACAGGCGCGGCAGTATTTTTACCGCATCGCGCTGCAGAAGACCGCCATCCATCGCCGGCTGGCATTTTATCCCGGGCAGCTCCCGCACGTTCCTGCCATGCAGGAGGCGGCGCAGTGTCTTATGGGCAGCCATGATTTTCGTGCATTTTCCAAGAAAATCCCCGGTGAAAAACATTATCTTTGCGATGTCGAACAGGTCGAATGGTTTCGGGAAGGGGAAATGTTGATCTTCCGCATCCGTGCCAACCGATTTCTGCACAGCATGATCCGCCTGCTTATCGGCGGGCTGATCAAAGTGGGCAAAGGCCAGCTCAGCCCGCAGCAGTTTGCTGAAATTCTGCACAGCCGGCAGCAAAACAACACCATCTACAAGGCGCCGGCCAACGGCCTTTGCCTGGAAAAAGTGTACTATCCCCGGCACCATGCATGACATTGGACGGTGCACAGCGCCAGTTTGTGAATCAATCGGTTAAGCCGAATTCTTACGAAGTTTCTGAATTTTCAAGGCAACTGAAGCATCCCTGAATCTCTGGAGGAAAACAGAATGAAAATCTATCTCGATACCGCCAATATTGACGAAATCAAGTCCGTTGCAGCCATGGGCCTGCTGGATGGCGTCACCACCAACCCCTCTCTGGTTTCAAAAGAAAAAGGCAAGTTCGTGGATATCATGCGTTCCATCTGTGAGGTGGTCGATGGCCCGGTAAACGCTGAAGTGATCGCTCTTGAGGCGGATAAAATGATCAGCGAAGGCCGCGAGCTGGCGAAAATCCATGAAAATATCGTCGTCAAAATTCCCATGACACCGGACGGCCTGGTTGCGACCAAAGCGCTTTCGAGCGACGATATTCCGGTGAACATCACGCTGATTTTCAGTCCCAGCCAGGCGTTGCTCGCAGCCAAAGCCGGGGCATCCTATGTCAGCCCCTTCATCGGCCGCCTGGACGACATCTCGCACATGGGCATGGACCTGGTGCGCGATATCATCATGATTTACGATAACTACGGCATCGAAACCGAAGTGCTCGCTGCCAGTTTGCGCCACCCCGTGCATTTCTGGGAAGCGGCAACAGCCGGGGCAGATATCGCCACGGTGCCGGCGAAGGTTTTTCATCAGCTCTTCAAGCACCCGCTTACGGATAACGGCATCGAGCGCTTTCTCGCGGACTGGGAAAAAGTGAAGGACAGCATGGCCTGATCGGGGCGGTATCGCTGCTGGCCAGCATCCCGTGAGCGCGAGATGCTGGAAGTGCTCCTGCTTTGAGAATGCCTGCCTCGCGCGCCGGCGGCCCGGCAGGAGACGAGACAAATCAGAATGATCGAAGAACGTCTTTCATCCCGGAAAGAGACGATGAAGAAAACTCTTGTGATTCTATTGCTCGCGAGCCTGGCAGGCTGTTCCGCGCCAGAGCCGGAACAGGTGCCTCAGATTGCGGCCGGTTTTGTGCCTGCAGCAGGGGAGCCGGCTCAGCAGGCGATTTCCCGCAGCCGGGAGACGGCCATCACCCGTGCGGTGCGCAAAGTCAGTGACTCTGTCGTCGGCATCAACGTGGTTCAGGTGCGCGAATATCAGACGCGCAGCCCTTTTCGCGGTGATCCGTTTTTTGAGTTCTTCTTCCCGACCAGGCCCTATCGCCAGCATGTCAAAAGCCTCGGCTCTGGTTTTGTTCTCGACGAGGAAGGCTATGTGCTCACCAACGAGCACGTGGTCAACAATGCCGTGGAAATCAAAGTCACGCTCACGGACGGCAGCGAGCATCTGGCTGATATCGTCGGTTTGGACCAGGTCGCGGATATCGCGCTGCTGAAAATCCGCGAGCCGAAGAATCTCAAGCCGGTTACCTTTGGTGATTCGGATCAGTTGATCATCGGCGAATGGGTCATTGCCCTGGGCAACCCCTTCGGCCTGTTCGACCTCAATGCCAAACCCACGGTCACCGTCGGTGTGGTTT
>DRLW01000117.1 GCA_011375275.1 Bacteroidota bacterium | reverse complement strand
ATCAATCAGCTTGTCCCCGAAGACGGCCGCAAGGTGAGCCGCGGAGCCTTCAAGGGCAAGCGTTTCATCCGGCTGCAGGTCATCCGGCCGGAGAAGGAGTTGGATATTGAACTGCAGAAATTCACCTCCGCAGATATCCACAGGCTGATCGCTCTCGGCCGGCAGGTTGCGAAAGAATCATTTCAGGCAAACGCATCCGCCTGAGCGGCACATCTTTTTGCGCCCGATCAGTGCTCACCGGCGTCAGATGCGGTGTCTGAATCCGCATCTTCACGAGGCGGCACCGGATCATAGCCCATACCGCCCCAGGGATGGCAGCGGCCGATGCGCTTCAGTCCGAGCCACAGACCTTTGAACGGCCCATGAATCTTGACCGCGTCGATCATGTAGTGGGAACAGGTCGGTGTGTAGCGGCAGGAAGAGGGAAAGAGCGGCGAGATGACCAACTGATATGCTTTGACAACAGCGATCAAAACAAAGCCCACCACCGCAGTGACAGCATGCAGCACAACGGTGAGTGGGCTGTTTTTTTTCTTCATGTCCGGGTTATGCGACATCATGCTCACAGAGAATCAGCCGCATCTACGCGGGCAGCGAGGAGACCAGCGGCTTGTAGCAACGCCGCTCGCTGGTGCAGTCCTCCGTGCTGACCGGAGAATCATCCGGCCCGACAGCATCGAGGGTCACGAGGCAGAAATAGCAGTTATAAGGATGGTGCACATCCATATAATGCTCGCTCTGCATATCGGGCACATAGTTGGCTTTGGTGCGCAGATTCTGGCAGATCGCCTGATCCGGATGGTCGGGATTTTTGATCAAAGGCATGGTGTTCCTCATCTTTTCTGGTTCATCCCTGTGCTGCGAGCTGGCGCAGCGTGCGCGCAACGAGATTGCGGGTCAGGGTGATTTTGTAGCGATTCTGGCTCAACGGCTGTGCTTCGGAAACCGCGGCCTCAGCGGCACGCCGGATGGTTTCATCGCTCAGTTTTTTGCCACGCAGCTCATCTTCGGCAACCTGCGAGCGCCAGGGAATCGGTGCTACACCGCCGAGCACGATGCGCAGATCGCGTACGCGGGAGCCCTCCATTTCCAGCACAGCAGCCACGCTGCTGATGGCAAAATCCAGAGATTGCTTTTCGCGGAATTTTATGTAAGCAGAACGCGTGCCCGGTGCAGGTTTCGGGATACTGACCGCGGTGATGATCTCGTTCGGCTCCAGCACGTTTTCCGCGCGCAAGTTATCGATCGGCAACTCGAAGAACTCATCCATGGGGATACTGTCCTCGCCTTGCGGCCCGAAGGTATGCACCGTGGCCTGCAGAGCTTGCAGGGCAGGAGCTGAATCAGATGGGTGCACGATAAAACTGGGCCCGCCGCCGATGATGGCGTTGTACTTGTTCAGTCCCTCGGGTGCAAAACATTTGCTGCCCCCCTTTTTCAGGCACACATACTCGCGGCCGCGGAAATACCAGCACCGTGGTCTCTGGCAGAGGTTGCCGCCGAGGGTACCCATGTTGCGCAGTTGCGGCGTCGCGATGGAACGCGCAGCCTGCGCCAGCACGGTGTACTCTCTCTTCAGCCCGGCATCTGCTGCAATTTCGGCAATCGTGGTCAGCGCACCGATACGTACGCCCTCACCGTGTTGAATGCCTTTCAGTCCGGCAATCCCTTTGAGATTGATCACCTTTTCCGGTTTGACGATACGCTCCTTGAGCATATCGAGCAAGTCCGTCCCGCCCGCCAGCACCATGGTTCGCTCGCGCTTGCGGCTCAGCAGTCCGGGCAAGGCGTCGAGGCTATCCGGAGCAAAATATTCGAAGTTTTCCATTTCAGTCCTCCTTCCGTGTCACGGGCTGGGCATCAAGCGCATCCAGCACCCGGTCCGGCGTCATCGGCAGGGAGCGCAGGCGCACGCCGATGGCATTATACACCGCATTGGCGATCGCTGCCGAGGTTGGAATCGTGGGCGGCTCTCCGATGCCGATGACACCGCGTTCCGGCTCATCGAACAGCACAACCTCGATCTCAGGCACTTCCAGTGCACCGGCGATCTTGTAATTTTCGAAATCTGCATTGATCATCGTACCGGTGATCGGGTCCATCAGCCGGTTTTCATAGAGCGCATAGCTGACACCCTGGATGACAGCGCCATTGACCTGGCTTTCCGTGGTCAACCGATCGAGCACGAGGCCACAGTCCGCCACGGCAACGACTTTCTCCACACGGATGGCGCCGGTCTCGGTATCGACAGCCACCTCAGCAAACTGGCAACCGGCGACGCCAGCGGAGGACAGTCCCTCCACCCATTCCCCGTGCACAGTGAGGGGCTGCGTTTCCAGCAACTGGCAGATTTCCTGCCAGCTCATGCTCTTCTTGCGGCTTTTGTCCATGTACACACGGCCATTTTCGAAAATGATGTCTTCCGCGCTGGCGCCGAAAAAACCCGAGGCTATTTCAGCCAGTTTTGCTTTGGCTTTTTCCGAGGTATTTTTGATCGCCGGTGCCACCGAGGGCGCGGTTGTACTGCCTCCGGAACCACCGGAATAGGGGAAGTCGCTCTGGCCGATCAGCGGCCGGATCATCTCCAGCCCGATGCCCAGCTCTTCCGCAGCGATCGCAGCGACGATCGTGCGTGTGCCGGTTCCGATATCCTGCGTGCCGCAGCGAATTTCCACCTTCCCATCCGGGAAAACAGTCATGGTCGCCCTGGTGCCGCGGCCGCCCGGCCACCAGATGCTGGCCCCAAGCCCGAGGCCGCGCTTGACAGGCCCGCTGTCGCTGCCCGGAGTTTTGCGCCGGCGCTGCCAGCCGATTTTTTCTGCACCAATTTTCCACTCCTTGCGGCGCGTGGCATTGGTCTCATTTTTCAGGCGAAGATCGAGGGGGTCCATATTCAGCTTTTCCGCCACTTCATCGAGCAGTTGCTCCATGGCAAAAGAAGCCTGCGGACACCCGGGCGCACGGAACGCGCGTGCTGCTCCGGCATTGGTGTACACATCGTGATGCTCAGCATAAACGTTGGGGATTTCATAGATAAAAGGCTGGCGCACACGGGCACCCCGGCCGATGCCTGCCGTCCCCCACGTCGTGCCGCTGAATGCGACCAGGCTGCCGTCCTTTTTGGCACCGAGCTTGAGTTTCTGCAGGCTGTCGGGACGGTTACCCGCGCTGAGAAAATCCTGTTTGCGCGTCAGCATCAGTTGCACCGGCCGGCCGGCTTTTTTGGCCAGTCTGGCAGCATGTGCTGTATAAAACCCCGGTTGCAGCTTGCTGCCGAATCCTCCGCCCATGTGTTCGCAGATCACGTGCACCTGCGTTGGCGAAATACCGAGATTTTTTGCCAGGCCCTCGCGTACGCTGTGAACGCCCTGGGTCGAATCGTACACATACAGGTCTTCTCCCTTCCATTCAACCATACTGCCATGGGTTTCCAGGCAGGAATGGGTCTGCACCTGTGTGCGATATGTCGCCTCGACGACCACATCAGCGGCTGCGAATCCGGCATCGACATCGCCCTTCTGAGTAGGCCGGCGGGCAGCTACGATATTTTCGCGGTCAGAGAAAACCCGCGGCGCGCCCTCCTGCATGGCTGAATCCAGATCAGCAGCAAAGGGCAGTTTCTCGTATTTGACACGGATGAGATCAACAGCATCAGCAGCGATTTCCGGCGTGTCCGCAGCCACAGCCGCGACCGGCTGGCCGGCATAGCGCACTGCTTTGCCCTCGAGCAGGTTGGTCAGAATAACATGCACTCCGGCCAGTTTCGCTGCCCGGGATACGTCGATATCCACGACCTTTGCCGCAGGGTAGGGTGAAGTCAGCAAGCGGCCGTACAGCATACCTGCCGGACGGACGTCGCTGGAATATCGTGCCCTTCCGGTCACTTTGTCCATACCATCGAGACGCGGATATGCCGTGCTCAGGATGGACATATCTTTGAGAGATTTCCATTTTGCCATCGTCATCTCCTATGCTTTTTTCGCGGCAGCCGCGATCGCTTCGAATACTTTGGGATAGGTGCCGCACCGGCACAGGTTTCCGGACACACCCTGCCTGATCTCATCTGCTGAAGGCGTGGGGTTTTCCCGCAGCAGTGCAGTGGCAGAAACCACAAAACCCGGAGTACAATAACCACACATCGCGCCATCTTTTTCGACAAATTTTTCCTGCACCTTCTTGCCAACAGGGTCAGCCTGCACCCCTTCGATCGTGGTGATTTTGCTGCTGGTGGCATCCAGCGCCAGGGTCATGCATGAAAGTACTGGTTTGCCATCGGCGAGGACGGTACAGGCGCCACACTGCCCGCGGTCACACACCTCCTTGCTGCCGGTCAGGCCGGCGACATCGCGCAGAGCGCGCAGCAGCGTGGTACGCGGTTCAACCTCAACACTGACCTTGCGGCCGTTGACGTCCAGCGTAACGCGCGTTTTGCCAGCGATGCCCTCGGAGGAAGTGCCGGCAAAAGATTCCGCCAGCTCTCGGCTCAGCAGCCCGGTGTTGGCAAGAGTCGCTGTACTGATGACGCCACCGCCAAAGCCCTTGATAAAACTCCTGCGGGAAATCCCGCGCCGGGAGGATTTCTTTTCGTCGGACATGGGTTTTGTTCTCCTTGCTACGAATGGATTGGATTGCCTGATATCGATTTTCAAAATTGATGGCTAAGCTGGAAACTACATAAAACAACAAAAAAAACAATATGTTACCCTGTAGCACGTCTGGCTATCCATGTAACTCAGCAATGGTCATTTTTCAGCCAGTCCGTCAGAGCACAGCACGTGCCTACACCAAAGCTGTCATTCCGGTTTCCCCGCAGGGGAAGACCGGAATCTCCCTGACTCAGGCACGTGCCAGAAAAGATGAGATTCCGGCACTGCGCTTCGCTTGACCGGAATGACACATGCCGGTATCTGAGCCGGGCCCGGTTTGCTGAGTTAACTGGATACCCGGATGTAGCACGTCTGGCTATCCATGTAACTCAGCAATGGTGCATTTTTCAGCCAGTCCGCCAGAGTACAGCACGTGGCT
>DRLW01000116.1 GCA_011375275.1 Bacteroidota bacterium | reverse complement strand
GGCGCGGATAGCAGCGCGGGCACGGTCGAAATCTGAATAAACCGCTTTGATCTCGATATTTCGCATACGTGCAACCTGTTCGAAAAAGTCCTCGATGATGGATTTATGCAGGTTATTATACGTTTTTTTCTTGGACTTACCAACAATCTTTGCGGGAAGAAACGTACTCGCTGGCTTTACGGGCAACTTTTCGCGTTGGCCAACCACGAACAGTGATGTGCCCGAGGGGAAACCGGGAACGGCATATTCCTGAAGCGGGCCGCACCTCTATGTGGAGAGAGCGGTCCCACTTCTGCAAACGACCCTCATCATTTCAATAAAACCAGCCGGCGGGTGACGATTTCGCGGAGGGTGTCATTTTGATAGAAGACTTTAAGAAAGTAAATGCCGCTGCTGTAACGGCTGAGGGTAGCGCCTCGGGCCGGCCAGGTGTACTCGAGGCGTCCCGGGGCAACGGTACCGCTGTGCAAGACCGCAACCTGGCGGCCGGCGGTATCGAAAATGGCGATCTCAAGCTCGCCTGCTTCGGGCAGATCGACACGGATGCGCGTGCCTGCATTGAAGGGGTTGGGGAAGTTGCGCGAGACGCGAAAAGACTGCGGCAGGCCATCTCCGGGGACGGCTGTAGTGAGCGATGCCGTACGCAGCACGGTCTGCTGATCTGTGCTGTACCCGAGGGAATCCACGGCAGTGACCTGCAGCGTGTAGAGCGTATCTGCCAGCAACCCGGTAAGTCGGATTTCGTGGACAAAGGCCAGGGAATCATCAGTAACTGTTTCTGTCTTGTGGCTGCTCAGGCTGTAGCGTAGCTGAGTCCAGGTGGGAACATTCGTCTGCCAGCGCACACTGGCCTGAGAGCCGGGCTCTTCGAGGACAGTAACATCAAAAACGAGAGGAGCGACCGGCACAGGAGCTGCGTCCAGGCTTTCGATTTTCATCCAGTCAATCCACACCTCCCCATACCGGCTGTTCCGGCCACGAGGCAGGTTCTTCAGCCTGAACTCAGATTCTCCGGCGCGCAGGCGTACCAGCATGGTTATGTCCTGATAGCTGTTACTGGATACAGGAATATGCTGCACCACCGCGCCGTCCAGGGTAAGCTGGAGCACGGGCCAGCCATCCGGATCGGCATTCTGCCCCTTGGCACGCACGGTAACGCGATGCAGGCCATTGGCAGGGATCGCGACCGGAGCAGCGAGGGAGCCTTCGCTGCCGAAATACCAGGAGGAATTATTTTCCGCCGCCGTCCCGCGGGTACGTTCCGGCATGGTTTCGGCCTGCAGCACGAGGCTGAACGGCTGCGATGCGAGAGAGTCGGTGGAAAAGTATGCCGGTTCGGATGTAAATTCATTGCCGCGCTTGTCACGGAGTGTGATCACATAGCGGTAACGCGTTTTCGACCTGATGTCATCGAGAAAATAACGATGTTCACGTACGAGATTGTCGATAGCCAGCTCCCTGTCCTGCACCTCTGAAACCTCGCGGAAAAACAAACGCGAAGACGCCTGCTCGGACGAGCTGAAAACCATCAAAACCGAATCCGGCGACACGGGCTGCACGGAAACTGAAGAAAGCTCGGGCGGCGTGCGATCAAAGAGGGTGCGAAACTGACCGGGAGAAGAAGCACTGGCCACACCTGCGGAATCGACACCACTGAGGCGAAAGAAGAAACGTGTGCTGTCCGCCAGATTATCGATACGAAAACTGTGCTCGGTTTTCAGCACCTCACTGCTCAGAACGGTCTGCAGGTCTGTCGAATCTGTCCCCAGCGCTATGGCTGAAGACATCGGCACGGGCGTTTTCCAGAGAAAGAGCGCTGAAGACGCGGTGATGCTGTCCACCCGCACATCCCGGAAAAACCAGGCAGCGGAATCAGAAATGATGGTCCGGAACATGAGTTTTTTTTCGCTGCGGTTGCCCGCGAAATCGACGACGGACAGGCACAGGTGGTACGAGCTGCCCTGTTCCAGCCCCTGCAACAGTACAGCGTGCTCGGTCGTGTACACCGAGTCTGAGGCGACCGCATTCGTGCAGGTCGAATCTCTGCCGAAACGGACGAAAGAGCGGGCCGGCTCTGAGGTTGTCCAGCGGGCGCGCACGGTGAAACCATCGATCATATCCAAAAAGACCTCACCGAACTCCGGGGGCACATCATCCCGAAAGTTTACCCATGCTGCCCAGCCGCTGTCCGGCGGTGTCAGCACCAGGCTGCCGTTTGCGGGATAACGCTCCTCCCTGCGTCGCTCACCCGTGCGCGTATCAAACCAGGTTATACGGGCAAGAGGGATGCTGTCGGCAACAGACAAGATCAACGGGGCGGGATCATCGAGATAGATGACCTCTTCCTCGCCCGGAATGCCTGCCGTGAAACGCCCCGGGCCGAGAGAATCGAAGCGCGAAAAGGACCACCAGCGCGGCCGCAGGTCGTCACTGCCCTTCCAGAAATCGCCGAGATACTGCATGAACAACGCCCCGGGGCTATCGAGGTTCTCGGGCGTCATCTCAGCCTGATAATGGTAGGTTTTCTTGTTGCCGAACACGAAAAAACCGCCGCGCATGACGATCTCCCAGGCGCGTTTGCGCACCGCATCCGGCGGGATATTTCCTTCATAGCCGAACTCGGAGTTGATCACAGGCCTGGAGTAAATCCGATCACGGCCTATCAGGCTGGTCTCTCCTGTCTGTTGGTAGATGACCGACTGCCAGGCACGATTTTCCGGAGAATCCGCGCTGGAGAGAATGGTATGCGTGGTCAGCGGGTGGCCGTAGGGATCAGCCTGGCGCAGCACAGAAGCAGCATTGGCGTATCCTCCCGGAATCTCCGCCTCTTCGATTTCTCCGGCAAGGATCCAGATGACATTGTAGGCAGCGTAACGCGCCGCCACATACCGGATATAGCGCTCGACCTGCTCGCGGGTACGGAAATCCTGCCAGCCGTCCGAAGCCCAGGCCAGCATCAGTCCGGCGACAAGGCCACGCCTGTTCAACCACTCGACCCGGCGATCAAAAGCAGCCCAAAACGCCGGGTTCAGGCTGTCCGGGTCATTATTGAAAAATGTTTGCCCGCCCTCGTTGCGGTCATTGCCCTCAGGGAAAGTCTGATAGACCACGCCGTGCACATAATTAAATCCCTGCCGCGCACGCGCAGCCACATAGGCCTGGAACTCATCCGGCCATGTTATCGCCGAGGTGCTGAACGACCACTGGGTATCGCCAAGCAGAAAAAAGGGCGTGCCGTCGTCGTGCATGAAACTGTAGGGCGCCTGCGGATTTTCGCGCACAAAGCCACGGCGTGAGATATGCTCTTCCGGCAACGTGCCCGAACAGAGGAAAAAGCCCTGCAGACCATCGAGATCAGCGAGGTCTGAACGCGACTGCCAGCGCCATTCACCCTGCGCAGGCGGGGCAAATCGCACCAGCATGCTGTCAGTGCCATTCCAGAAACCCGAGACCGTAAAACTCTGTCCCAATGCATCTCCCGAGGTACCGGCGAACTCCAGCTCCAAAACCGGCGGCTGCGCTGCGGGGTTCTCCGGCATGTACCGGCTCTGAAAACCGAGGTCAAAAACATCGTGTTGAGGAACCGGATCCGGAGCCCGGCTGGTGGTAAAACGCACGCCTTCGATGCTTCTGCTGTTCCCGAGCTCGTCCTCGCTGGAGATCGTGATATTGTATGGCGTATCGGGCTGCAAGTTGACCAGGCGCAGACTGTGCTCGCGTCGCAGCGCATCATCGGTTATGCTCACCTGCTTGCCGAGGGCATCGGTAAAGAAAAGACGCGCGCGTGCGGGTTCATTCGTGTGCCAGCGCAGAACCGCGCTCTGCGCCGTGATGTTTTCCGCCCGCACCCGGCTGATGATCGGCGCTGCTGTGTCTGCATCCGGGCCATTGATGAGAATGGTCTGATT
>DRLW01000115.1 GCA_011375275.1 Bacteroidota bacterium | reverse complement strand
GCGGAACTCGCAAGAGTTCCGGGGCTCGGTGTGCCCGAAGTGTTGCCACTTCGGCTACATCTCTCAGATAGCGGTGACTGATCCATAGCCGCATTCGAGGCGGGGAAAAGGAGATGAGCTGAAGGAAGGTGGTGTTCACCGGATGGATATTGCGCACAAGCACAGGCTTTGCCCCGTGTAGCGGAACTCGCAAGAGTTCCGGGGCTCGGTGTGCCCGAAGTGTTGCCACTTCGGCTACTTTTCGCTCATATTGGTGCACGAGTGCACTGCGAACGTTTTGTCCTGAGTGTGGGGGGATTTCAAATGCATATTTCAGGGACATTCCAGTTGATTTTCTGCTGAAATTTGCCTACCTACTCGAAACTTTTTTCCAGACATGAACCGGTTTTGAGACTTGAGCCCGATGTCGGCTGGACACAAAAAAGATCGCGTGCTTCCATTGGTCATGCTGTTCATCATCAGCATGGGCGTGCTGATCGGTTATTTTGCCGACAGGGCATTTCGGGTTACCTCACCTGCTCCCGGTGTGGCGGTGGATTCCTGTATGCAGTGTCATGCCGGCATGAGCGGCTTTGCGCCGGCGCATCTGCCGGAAAATATCGGCTGCGCATCCTGTCACCTCGGTGACCCCGGCCGGAATGAAAAAGAGGCTGCGCATGCGGGAATGCTGCGCGTGCCGGGCAACAGCACTGCCGCCCGCGAGAGTTGCGGATCGCCGCAATGCCATCCTGTACTGGTGGAAAATCATCTCTCTTCTCTGATGGCGACCGGCCGCGGACTTGTCGGTGTCAATCGCTATGTTTTCGGGGAAAGCGATACGCCGGACAGCCGCACCTCGCTCTCTGAAATCGGCTACAGCGAGGCGGATCAGCACCTGCGGCAGCTCTGTGCTTCCTGCCATCTCGCGCGCGAAAAAACCACATCACGCGCGATCGATGAGCTCTCCCGCGGTGGCGGCTGCACCGCCTGCCACCTGCGCTATTCTGACACTGCGAAAGAGCACATGGACAGGTGGCAGCAGCACAAGGAGCTGCCTGAAGTCCATCCGGCCTTGACGATCGCGGTCGGGAACGAGCACTGTTTTGGCTGCCACAGCCGGTCCGGGCGTATCTCGACCAGCTATGAGGGCTGGCACGAAACCCTGCTGGAACCCGCGGACATCGATCCCGCAGACCCGGGCTATCGCGTGCTGCAGGACGGCCGGGTTTTTTCCCGCCAGTCTGCGGATGTACATTTCAGCGCCGGACTGGCCTGCATCGATTGCCACACGTGGCGCGAGACCATGGGCGATGGCCAGGTGCGGCTGCATCAGGAAGAGCAGATCGAAATCGCCTGCGAAGATTGTCATTTTACCGGCAAACCACGCACAGTCCCCGCAGACAGCCTGGGGCGGATCGACCGCAAGATCGTACAAGTACGAGGCTGGTCTCTTCAGGGCGTGCATTTTCTCCGGATGGGCAGCAGCGGAAATGCGCTCCTCAATGCCCGGCTGGGCGCTCAGGGCGAAACGGTTTTGATCGCTAAGAATTCGGCACAGAACTATCCCTTGAAACCTCCGGCCGCGGTCTGCCGTGACCGGATTTCCGGGCATGAACGGCTGACATGCAGCAGTTGCCATGCAGCCTGGGCGCCTGTGTGCGCGAGCTGCCATACCGAATTTGATCCGGAGGCTGAGGCAAAGGATCATCTCACCGGTGAACATCAGCTGGGTGGTTGGGTTGAATACAGCGATGAGTTTGCAGCGCTGCCGCCGGCATTGGGGATACACAAAAACCAGGCGGGTGAAGAACGCATCGTGCCGTTTATTCCCGGGATGATTCTGACGATTCAAAGCACCCGTCGCGACACAACCCTGTTCCGCAGGCTGTACGCACCGAGCTCGCCACACACCACGGCACGGGAGGGGAGAAGCTGCCGCTCCTGCCATGCCGAGCCTTTTGCCCTGGGTTTTGGAACCGGTCGTTTGCGCTTCGATCCGGACAGGGGAGAGCAGGGTGCCTGGAGTTTTGAGCCGGATTACGTTGCGCACCCGCGCGACGGTCTGCCGCATGATGCCTGGACGGGTTTCCTGCAAACGCGCACTGGCATGGTTTCTACCCGCACCGGCAGCCGGCCGTTTTCGCGCGCGGAGCAGAAACGGATTTTACGCGTCGGAGCATGCCTGACGTGCCATGCCTGGCCGGATAAAATTTATCACCGGTTCCAGCACAGTCTGCGCACAAAAAAGGAAGCCTGCCGCGGGGATATCCCGGACGATTTTTGAGCTGGAGTTACAGGTTTAAATTTAGTATTCAGCACCAGGAACAGGAGTGCACGAAATGAGCCGTATTGGCTCGCTGGGTTGACACAAGGTGCCGCGGTCTGCACGTTTCCCCGATGTGAGCTTGCACATCCGCACCTGGCAGAAACCAGAAAAAATCTCCCGCGCCCGGATGGCATTTCAGACCGTGAGCGAAGCAGGAACATCCCGTAGTTTGTTGAACCTTTCTTCTGGAATTATCGCTATGAGATCATTTTTCCGGCCTGACCGTTTCCTGTTTTTTTTCGTATTGTACTGCCCGATTTTCTTGTACGCACAAAACCCACCTGCATCTTTTCCTGCCCACCCGGCATCGTATGAATTGCAACGCGCCATCAATGCGCTGGACCGCTCCTCTTTGCCCACGGCAAGGCCGGCGCAGTTGCGTTTTGATGTCACCTATTATGCGCTCGATCTCGATATCGACACCCTCCAGCGCTGGCTGACAGGTGCCGTAACCGTTCGCGGTACAGTCCTGGCCAGCGTGCTGGACACGGTATGGCTCGATCTGCATACAGCGATGCAGGTGGATTCTGTTCGCGGAGACGCCGGCACGTTCGAGCGGCGCGGCGATGCGCTGTTGCTGCCCCTGAAACAGAGCAAGGGCAGGGGCGAGCACTTTGAGATCGTGGTTCACTACAACGGTCGTCCGGTTGGCGGCGGCTTTGGTGGCTTTGTTTTTGACCAGAAAGATGGCGCGCCGCACATCTGGACCCTGAGCGAACCGATGTACGCACGCAACTGGTGGCCCTGCAAGGATAGCCCGGATGACAAAGCCGACTCGGTGGATGTCACGGTTACTGTGCCGGTGCGCCTGCAGGTCGCTTCTCAGGGCAGGCTGATCGAACAGCGCGATAATGGCGACGGCACGCATACGTTTTTCTGGCAAAGCCGCTATCCGATCACCACGTATCTCGTTTCTCTGGCCATTGCCGATTATCGCGTCTATTCCCAGTGGTTTCAATACAGTGAAGCCGACTCCATGGAAATTCGCAACTATCTGTTCCCCTCAGTGTACGATCAGGCGGTGTATGAGCTGAAAAGCCTGCCGGATATGCTCGCGTATTTTCATCAGGTTTTCGGGCCTTACCCTTTTCTCAGGGAAAAATACGGCATCGCCCAGTTCAACTGGGGCGGCGGCATGGAGCACCAGACCATCAGCAGCCAGAAATGGTTCGGCGAAACCCTGACAGCCCACGAGCTGGCACACCAGTGGTGGGGAGATATGATCACCATGCGGACGTGGGGCGACATCTGGCTCAATGAAGGCTTTGCAACGTACAGCGTCGCGCTCTATCGCGAGCACAGGTATGGGCGGGCAAGCTACGAGCAGTACATGAACCAGCGCATACAGAACTGGAACGGCTCGGTCTTTCGGCAGGATACAACAGATGTGTACAGCCTGTTCGATCGCATCGTGTACAATAAAGGCGCCTGGGTGCTGCACATGCTGCGGCATGTGGTTGGAGATTCGACATTTTTTGACATTCTGCGCACATACGCCCTGGACCCGGAACGGCGTTATGGTACAGCGAGCACCGCTGATTTTCAGGCGGTTTGTGAAGCTGTCTCTGGCATGGATCTGGACGGTTTTTTTGACCCCTGGATTTATGGAACAGGGAAGCCTGCGTATCACTATACCTGGCAGCATGACCTGCTCACCCGGCAGTTTACTCTTGAAATCCGCCAGGCGCAGGTGGAGGAGCACCAGCTTTTTGCCATGCCCGTGGATATCCGGCTGATCTTCCCGGATTCGACCCGGATGGATACAACACTCTTTGTTGCGGC
>DRLW01000114.1 GCA_011375275.1 Bacteroidota bacterium | reverse complement strand
TTCCTCAAACAGCCAGCGCTGTGGCGGCCCAAAATCGGCCTTGCGCTGAGCGGCGGAGGTTCTCGTGGTGTCAGCGAGGTCGGGGTCCTGCATGTTTTGGTCGAGGAAAACATCCCGATCGATTACGTCGTCGGTACCAGCATGGGCAGTATTATTGGCGGGCTGTATGCGGCTGGCTATGAACCTGCTGAAATCGAGGCCTTCATCAAAGATATAGACTGGAGCAGCATTCTCAAAGATAAGCCCCAGCGCAGGTCTTTGTTTTTCACCCAGAAAATTCAGCGCGATCGCCAACTCCTGCAACTGCGCTTCGACGGACTGAAGCCACGCATCCCGCCGGGCCTGACGCCGGGACATCATATTCAGACTCTGCTCAGCCGCTATACCATGCTCGGGACATTCGTCGCTCCGGAAAATTTTGACAACCTCCGCATTCCGTTCAGGGCGGTCTCGACGGATTTATATTCCGGCCGGAAAATTATCTTAAGAGACGGAGACCTCGCCGAGGCCATGCGCGCCAGTTTATCTTTTCCTCTGCTGTTTTCTCCCGTTCCTCGGGATTCCTTTCTTCTCGTTGACGGCGGCATGACAGATAACATTCCCACCGACGTCGTGCGCACCTCGTTTCCCGCTGACATCGTCATCGCCGTCGATGCCACCTCAGACCTGCGCGACCCCGAAACTCTGCACGCTCCCTGGGAAATCGCAGATCAGGTTACGACGATCATGCAGCGCGAACGCAACGAGCAAAGCCGCAAACTGGCCGACGTCGTCATCCGCATCAATAATGTCGATCAACCAAACAATGATTTCAGCAACATCGAAGGACTTATCGATGCCGGCCGTGAGGTCGCTCGCAGGCGGCTAAAGGATATCAGGCGGCTCTTTGAACAGCAGCAAGAGAAAAAAACGAACGGCCGGAGCCGGAAATTCCGGATTTCCAGCGTGCAAAACATCCCTCGTGAGCAGGATCGTGTTCTTTTCGAAAGCTCCGCTCTCCCCATCGATGAGGCGTTTTTGGCGAGCTATCTCGACTCGCTCTATGCAACGGAGCGCTACCAGGAGCTTTATGCCACCCTGACCCCGGATAGCGCCAGCCGGTCGTGGTCGCTGTCCTTCCATTTTAAGCCTGTTCCGGTTCTGAAAAATATCATTTTTCACGGCAACTCTATGCTCTCTTCGGATGTTTTACGCAGTCACCTCGCTGCTTTTCTGCACCAGCCCTTGCGGGAAAGTCACTGCCGGGAAATGGTCTCTTCCCTGCTGAAAGCGTATCGCCAGCGCGGTTATTCGCTGGCAAAAATAACCGATCTGCACTTCGATGCTGAATCCGGTACCGGCCATATTTTCATCAACGAAGGCCAAATTCAGAACGTTTTTGTCGAAGGATTGCAGCGCACAAAAAAACATGTCGTTTTGAACGAAATGACCATCAGCAAAGGCGACATCTTCAATTACGAACGCTCACAGCAGGCGATCGCCAATATCTACGGTACAGGACTTTTCGAGCGAGTCTCCATAGAACTCAAACACCGGAACTCTGCTTTTGACCTTTACATCAAATTGCAGGAAAAAAAGTACAGTGTCGTCAATGTCGCAGCACGATTTGATTCCGAGCGACGCGGCAAAGGATTAATCGAATTTGCTGATGAAAACTTTGCCGGCATCGGCTCCACGCTATCCCTGCAAACCGTTTATGGCTCCAAAGACATCCGCGTTGCAGCCCGTTTTTCCTTAAACAGAATTTTCCGCACGTATTTTACATTTTCTGCAGAAGCATTCTATCAGCAGAGAAAACTGGCTACTTATGTTGATGTCGAACGGTTTGCCATCGGTGAGTACGCCGAAAATCAACGGGCCTTTGTCGTCAGCCTGGGGCAACTGGTCAAGCGTTTCGGCGTTGTGACAGTCGATTTCAGCAGTAACCACTTTTCGCTGGACAAAATTTACGGTTCCGGCTTTCCGGCTGATCCCGTACTGATCAACAAATTATCTATCCACTCTATCCTCGACACCAGGGACCGTACACCCTTTCCGCGTCATGGCCGATATGCCCGCTTCATCTATGACATGTCCAATACCAGCTTAGGCTCGGACGTCTCCTTTGTCCGCCTGTTCTGGGCAATGGAAAATAATTTCACGATCAATAAGCGACACACCTTTTTTCCGAGAATCACCTATGCCACATCAGACCCGACAACACCATTTGTGTATCGCTTTCAACTCAACGGGCCGGAGCACATGCTCGGTCTGCGCTACAATGAGTGGGTAGGACGTTCCTTCCTGCTGTTCAATTTTGGCTACCGGTATCACTTTCCGGTTAACTCGCAGATTGAAGGTTTTTTCGGTGGGAGATATGATATCGGGGATGTTTGGAGGACAGCCGAAGAATCGACCTTCAGAGACCTCACCAAAGCCGGAGGCCTTATGTTCGGTTTCATCACCCCGGCCGGCACGATTGCGTTTACATACGGCAGGATGAGTTCCGGCCGGCAACGAATCTACTTTTCACTGGGATATCAGTTTTGATGCCAGGCTATCCAGCTAACTCAGCTAACCGGGCCCGGCTCAAATCCCGACCTCTGTCATTCCGGCCAGGCAAAGCGCAGTGCCGGAATGACGGTTCTGCAATGTAGGCACATGCTGTGGTCTGGCGGGTTGGTTGAAAAGAGGCAGCTATGCTGAGTTAATATGGAAAACCAGAGTTTTGATACGGTGAGATTTCCCGGGCGGACTGCAGAGCTGCCACCCGGGATTTGGCCTCAGTACCCGCCTTTGCTGAAATACCGTCCGAATAAAATATCGCTGAAGCGTACGGCTTCCCGGGAATATGGGCTCAAGCCTCTGCTGCTCAGTTCTCTGTCGAGAATGCCTTTTGCTTCTTTCCAGCTTTCGGTTCGCTCCAGTCGCTCGACAAAGAAATGATAGGCCTCATTGTCTTTACCAAAGAGCTTTTTGACAAAGATCTTCCGGGATCGATCATCGATCAGGCTGTGCAGCGGTGGATATGGCCCGGGTGGTTGGGCTTCGATTTGTGACCTTTTGATCACATCGGTGGATGTACCGGTAAACTCTCGCCGGCTGCTGCGCAGCCCGCGGCGGAATAGTCCGGTATCTGTTTCTTCTTTGCCATTCGAGTTTTGTTTCTTTTCTTCTTTTGTCGCCCCCTTTTCCCCATTCGTCTCCTTCACCGCGGGAACCGGGAATTTATCCGGTTCTTTTACGACCCCGTTCGTATCCATCGGCGTGTACTCGTTTTTTTCTGGTTCTGGTTTCTGTTCAGTTCTGATTCTGGTTTTCAATCTGTCGAGTTGAGATTGCTCTGCTTTCTCCGGTTCCTGTCGTGTTGGTGCTGTCCCTGTCTCTTCCCGGGTTTGTGGCTGCGGCCGGGTTTCCTCTTCCTGCTCCTCCGGAATGAAAATGGTATCACTCTTTTCAAATTCAGGTTCGAGGTT
>DRLW01000113.1 GCA_011375275.1 Bacteroidota bacterium | reverse complement strand
GTGAGGTCAGGTTGTGGCTATGGGGGCGGGTTACAGGCTTGTTGCTTCGTTTTGCGCCTGTTTTTTTGCGATGCCGGCGACTTGGCAGTCAGAACCTTGCGAAGGCTGACAGCCTTCGCAAGGTTTGGGCATGTCTTGTTAGTGCCATAGAGTTCTCCTCCGTCCCCGCAGGGGCGTTATGGATCCCGATAAAGCAGGAGACCTGAATGCGCCCGGCCATGGAGTATTCATCCCGCATGTGCATTCCTGCATCATTGCCGCTGCCGCTGCAAATTCTTTTTTCTCTCGCAGAGTTCGCTTAGGCCGCAGAGTTTTTCTGTTATTGGCTTCGCGGGTTTTTTGTGAGGTCAGGTTGTGGCTATGGGGGCGGGTTACGGGCCTGTTGTTTCGTTTTGCTCCTGTTTTTTTTGATCTGCCGGCGACTTGGCAGTCAGAACCTTGCGAAGGCTGGCAGCCTTCGCAAGGTTTGGGCATGTCTTGCTAGTGTCATACAGTTCTCTTCCGTCCCCGCAGGGGCGTTATGGATCCCGATAAAGCAGGAGACCTGAATACGCCCGGCCATGGATGTATTCACTCCGCGCGTGGATTCCTGCATCATTGCCGCTGCCGCTGCAAATTCTTTTTTCTCTCGCAGAGTTCGCTGAGGCCGCGGAGTTTTTCTGTTTTTGGCTTTGCGGGTTTTTCGAGAGGTCAGGTTGTGGCTATTGAGTCAGGTCACGGGCTGGTGACAGGAAATTCTGTCAGATAGTCAGGCTTCTGCAATATCGCCGTAAGAGCAGAGGGAGTTGGCGTTTTCTGTATTCGGCTTTAATAGTTTGTTTATTTTATTGTTATAGCGGTGTCTATTTTTTGGCATTAAGCTTGCAAAAAGCCGGGTGCTGTTTTTCATGAACACGAATATTACGTCAAAATGTATTACATAAAATTCAGGAGAAAAGAAAATGGGAAAAATTATTGGAATCGACCTCGGTACGACGAACTCTTGCGTCGCAGTGATGGAAGGTGGTGAGCCGGTCGTTATTCAGAACTCTGAAGGTGCGCGGACCACTCCGTCGGTTGTTGCTTTTACCAAGAACAATGAGCGCCTTGTCGGACAAGTTGCCAAACGCCAGGCCATCACCAACCCGCACAACACGATTTTCTCGATCAAGAGATTCATGGGCCGTCGTTTTGATGAAGTCGGTACGGAAATCAATGAGGTCCCTTATAAAGTTGAGCGCGGCAGCAATGATGTCACCGTCGTGGATATCGATGGCAAAAAATTTACGCCACAGGAAATTTCCGCCATGATCCTGCAGAAAATGAAGCAGACTGCAGAGGATTATCTCGGCGAAAAAGTCACCGAAGCCGTGATCACAGTTCCTGCTTATTTTAACGACAGCCAGCGCCAGGCTACAAAAGAAGCCGGAGAAATCGCCGGACTTACCGTGAAGCGGATCATTAACGAGCCGACTGCAGCATCGCTGGCCTATGGTCTGGATAAGAAGAAAGACGAGATCGTCGCTGTCTTCGACCTCGGTGGTGGTACCTTCGATATCTCGATCCTCGAAATCGGCGACGGTGTTTTTGAGGTCAAATCGACCAATGGAGATACCCACCTCGGTGGTGATGATTTTGATCAGGTGATCATCGATTGGCTGGTTGCGGAGTTCAAAAAGCAGGAAGGCGTCGATTTGTCCAAAGACCCGATGGCGCTGCAGCGCCTGAAAGAGGCTGCGGAAAAGGCGAAGTGTGAGTTGTCAACGGCGACACAGACGGATATCAACCTGCCCTTCATCACGGCGACGGATGCAGGCCCGAAACACCTGAGCCTGACCCTGACGCGGGCGAAGTTCGAGCAGTTGAGCGAAAAACTGTTCGAGCGCCTGATTCCGCCGTGTAAAGCAGCCATCAAAGATGCCGGCATCGATACCAGCAAGATCGATGAAGTCGTCCTCGTCGGCGGCAGCACGCGCATCCCGCGGGTGCAGGAGATCGTCAAGGACCTGTTCAAACGCGAGCCGCACAAAGGCGTCAACCCGGACGAAGTCGTCGCCATTGGTGCAGCCATCCAGGGCGGTGTTCTGGCCGGGGATGTCAAAGACGTTCTGCTGCTCGATGTCACGCCGCTGTCTCTCGGTATCGAAACCCTCGGTGGTGTGACCACCAAACTGATCGAACGCAACACCACGATCCCGACACGGAAATCCGAAGTGTTCAGTACGGCTGCGGATAATCAAACCAGTGTTGAGATTCACGTGTTGCAGGGTGAGCGCGAAATGGCTGCTGATAACCGCAGTCTGGGCCGCTTCATTCTCGAAGGCATTCCGCCGGCACCGCGTGGTGTACCGCAGATCGAGGTGACGTTTGACATCGATGCCAATGGTATTTTGAATGTTGTTGCCAAGGACAAAGCCACGAATAAGGAACAGAACATCCGCATCGAGGCCTCGACCGGCCTGAGCAAGGAAGAGATCGAGCGCATGCAGGATGATGCCAAGAAGCACGCTGCTGAGGACAAGCAAAAACGTGAACGCGTGGAAGCGATCAACAATGCCGACCAGCTCGCATACCAGACCGAGAAAAATATCAAAGACCTCGGTGACAAGCTCGATGCTGACCAGAAGAGCAAGCTGGAAGCGGCTGTCGGACGTGTGCGGGAAGCGATCAAGTCGGAAAATCTCGATGAAATCAAATCCTCCAGCGAGGCGTTGACCCAGCTCTGGAACGAAGTGTCCAGCCAGATGTACCAGCAGTCTGAGGCTGCCGGTGCGCAGGCGGAAGCTGCGGATCAGCAGCCTGCGGAAAATGTCGAGGAAGCTGATTTCGAAGTTGTTGACGAGGATAAGGACAACAAAAAGTAATCGCTTTCCTGGCAGACACGCTGGAAATCCGTACATTTTAGAGGAGGAGCGGCATAACGGCCGCTTCTCCTCTTTTATTTTTACTATAACCGGCCCAGGCAGCGCGAAAAGCCTGAAACCCGGGGCTCTTGTGCGGCGTTTGCCGACGGTAAGGTTTTTTTACTCCGGTTTCATGAGTCACACGGTGATACCAGTTCAGCCAGGAAACGGAGTTTTTTGGATATCACGTCAAACCGCTCATTTCTCCCGGCGTTCCTTCTGCAAAACGTTATTTGGGTGATGAGTCAGGATGGTTGAAAAAGTATCGGGTCGTGTTTGC
>DRLW01000112.1 GCA_011375275.1 Bacteroidota bacterium | reverse complement strand
CGGGCCCTGACGATGATTTTCGACGCAGCAGCCCGGTGCGAGTTGGCGCCCTTGCGCCAGCGTGTTGCAAAAATCCGCCAGGAGGAGCGGTTTCACCGTATTTTTACCGAAGGCTGGGTAGCCAGGCTGGCGCAGAACGAGCGCAGCCGGGCTGCGTTGCAGCAGGCGGTCGCAGCGCATTGGCCGGTTGCAGAAGCCTGGTTTGGCCCGAAAAATGAAGAAACAGGCACCGCGCTGGTTCAGGCAGGTCTGCTCGCGAAACATCCGCATGAGCTGGCGGAAGCCTGGAGACAATCACTGGAAGATTTCTTAAAAAAACACGCTATTTCGATACCTTCTGCAAATATATCATGGGATAACTGGCGTAAGGAGACACGGGATGGCGGATACGAAAACTGAGGACAAAGCCGGAAACCCTTTGCACTCGCGACAAAAAGCGCAGTGCCCTTTCTGCAATTCAGAGGACACTGAGCTGCTTTCTCTCTTTGGCCAGAACCTGCTCTCATCTACCTGGTACTGCAGATCATGCAGGACGGCATTCGAGGCGATCCGCTGGGATGCCGATGACCCCGAACCTCAAAATGGAAACGAATAGATGGAATTTAAAACACTCCTGCTCACTATCGATGACGGCATTGCAACCGTGACCCTGAACCGGCCGGATGTGCTCAATGCTGTCAATATGGACATGCGCGCGGATTTCACTGCGCTCTCGGAACGGCTTTTTTTCGACGAGGACATCAAAGTCATCGTTTTTACCGGCGCCGGGCGGGCTTTCTCCTCCGGCGGTGATATCGGCCACTTTGAAAAAGAATGGCTGACACCGACCTTTCGCGCCCACAGCAGGCGCATCACCAAGTTTTTCGACGATATCGAAGCTCTGGAAAAGCCCGTCATCGCTGCCATCAACGGGCCGGCAACCGGAGCCGGGCTGGAGCTTGCCCTGGCCTGCGATCTTCGCTATGCTTCCACGCAGGCGACTTTTGGTTTTCGTGAAAACTTCATCAGCCTGATTCCGGGTGTCGGTGGGTGCGTGCGCTTCGTGCGCCACATCGGGCTGGCTAACGCCAAGGAACTGATCTTTACCGGCTCGATGATTCCTGCTCAGGAAGCTTTGGGCATGGGCATGGTCAACCGCGTTTTCGAACACGATACGCTGCTGGACGAAGTCATGACTATTGCCAAAAAGCTGCGCAAACGCTCCCCGCAGGCCATCGGCCTGGCCAAGCGCACCCTCAATATCGTCGCCAATATGGATCACTACAACGGGCAACTGGTCGAAGGTCTGGCGCAGAGTATTTTGCTCAAAACCGAAGATCACCAGGAAGGCATCCGGGCGTTCCGGGAGAAACGCAAGCCGGAATTCAAGGGCCGCTGAACCGGATCGGGATTTCCGCATTTATCTATCCTCGCTGTTACAATAGCACAACATCTGCCCGCCCGTCAGTTTCTTTTGTTTTTCTTGAACCCGGGGATTACATTGGCAGATATCACAGGGCAAAAAATCGAAAACCAGTTTTTTGGAGCACATGCGGTGATCCGTAAAATCAAACAACGCGTCAAAAAAACAACCAGCATGCGCCGGCCACAGTCCGGTAACGGCGTCAGACGAAATCATCATCCATCAGCTTCGGTACTCGCACCTGATTCACGTAATTTCGTTCATTTTAACGATCGCCAGGCCGGGAAAAGTGCGCTCAGCCTTTTTCTCAGCGAGCTGATTTCCAATCCGCGCAACATTGGCGCAGCCTGTCCGAGCTCGAACGGTCTGGCCAACTGCATGGCCTCGTTCGTTCCGCGCGCAGAGGACGGCTATATCATCGAACTCGGGGCCGGTACCGGCACCATCACCGCAGCAATTCTGCGCCAGGGAATCGACCCGAAACGGTTGGTCGTGGTGGAAAAATCCGCGAAGATGGCTGAGTTTCTCAAGCACCGCTTTCCGGAAATCCTCGTCATCCACGGCGACGCTGCCGAGCTGTCGCACTATCTCGACAGCCATTTCGGCGCCGGCCAGTGGCATGTCAGCACGATCGTTTCCAGCCTGCCCTTCAAGTCACTGCCGGTTTCCGTCGGTGATGCCATCAAAGAACAGTTTCAGCAGGTTCTCCCTCCCCGTGGGCGCCTGATCCAGTTTACCTACGATATACGGCCTGTTTCTGCCCATTACTTCACCAATTTCAAGAAGAAAAACAGCCGGATCAAATGGATCAACATCCCCCCTGCGCGCGTCGATGTCTTTCTGCGGGAGAAACAGAAAAATTAACCCGACCGTTTCACCCGGCAGAACACCCTCTCGTACAACTGCGCAGATGATCATGAACAGATCGGATTAACGCAATCATGTCCCCAAAAACATTTTCTTGTATCGCCGTGCTCGGCAGCGGCACGATGGGCTCCGGCATCGCCCTCGCCGCACTGCGCTCGGGCCTTCAAACCGTACTCTACGATATCGACGAAACCAGTCTCAGTCGCGCCACTGCATACATCAGCAAACACCTCGAACGCAAGGGGCAGACAGCCCTGTTGGATAATTTGCAGACGACTTCCGAGCTGGCAGCCTGCAAAAACGCCGAAGTGGTCATCGAGGCGGCGCCCGAGCGGATGCAACTGAAGCAGGCACTGTTTGCGGAGCTGGAGAATCATCTCTCCGATAACGCCATTCTCGCCAGCAACACCAGCACGCTGTCGATTACCGAGCTGGCTTCTGCCACGGGCTGTGCGCAGCGCATTGCCGGGATGCACTTTTTCAACCCGGCTCCGGTCATGCCGCTGGTCGAGCTTATCCGCGGCGCACGCACGAGTGATGAGACCATCGCGCGCTTGCAACTGCTGGCACAGCAACTGGGCAAGACCGCTGTGATTGCGAGCGATACACCGGGTTTTATCGTCAACCGTGTGGCGCGGCCGTTCTATGGCGAAGCTCTGCGCCTGCTGCAGGAGAATGCCGCTGATCATGAAACCATCGATCGCATCATCCGGGGCGCAGGCTTCCGGATGGGGCCTTTCCAGCTCATGGACCTGATCGGTATCGATATCAATTTTACAGTCATGTCTTCGATGTACGAACAGATGTATCAGGAAGCCCGCTATAAGCCTTCACTGGTGCAACTGCAGAAAATTCGTGACAATGCGCTGGGGAAAAAGTCCGGGCGGGGATTTTATGATTATGAAAATGAGCAGGATGAAGCACAGCAGGCCGGCTCCGCGCCCGCTTTCACAAAAGCGCTCTGTGTTGTCCCCGGCTACTGGAACACTGAGATCGAACAGCATTTTATCCGCGCAGGTGTGCAGGTTATCCCGGATGCCGAACACGCCGGCGCCCTGGTTCTGACAACAGGACGTAAGGAAAATATCACCGACGTGCTGCGCGCCGCTGATGCCTCCCTTGCTCCTGAATATCCCCTCATCGTACAGTGCCATGATAGTACGCTCATGCACCTGTCCTCTTTGTGCAAACATCCGCGTCGCCTGATCGGATTTGATGCCCTGTCCCTCGGCCTCTCCCCTGTCGTGACCCTGGTAAAAAATGAATTCACAGATGAAACTGCGCTGCAGACAGCAATCAGCCTGTTCAGAAGTATGGGGAAAACACCTGCACTCATCTCTGACACACCCGCACTCGTCCTGCCGCGCCTGCTGGCCATGCTGGCAAACGAAGCTGCCTTCGCAGTACTCGAAGGCGTTGCAGATGGCGACACAATCGACACTGCGATGAAATTGGGCGTCAACTATCCCAAGGGTCCGCT
>DRLW01000111.1 GCA_011375275.1 Bacteroidota bacterium | reverse complement strand
CGTGAGGGCGGGCGGATTTTCGCCCGGGTTACCGGCGCCAATGTCGGCAAACGGCTGGCTATCGTGCTCGATAACAAAGTGGCCTCGGCGCCAAATATCAAAGGCAAAATTCCCCATGGCAGTGCTGTGATCGAGGGCAGTTTTACCATGCAGGAAGCCAACGACCTTGCTATCGTGCTGCGCGCCGGTGCGCTGCCCGCACCGGTCAAGGCGATCGAGGAGCGTACTGTCGGCGCATCGCTGGGGAAAGACTCCGTGCGCCAGGGACAGATGTCACTGCTGCTGGGTATCAGCATCGTGGTCATCTTCATGGTCGTCTATTACCGCCTGTCCGGCTTCATCGCCGACTTTGCCCTGATCTTCAACCTGTTGCTGATCATGGCTGCTCTGGCACAATTCCACGCAACCCTGACCCTGCCCGGGGTAGCCGGCATCATCCTGACAATGGGGATTGCCGTGGATGCCAACGTGCTCATTTTCGAGCGTATCCGTGAGGAGTTACGCACGGGCAAAACCGTCCGCGCAGCGGTCGACGCGGGCTATGACCGCGCTTTCTGGACCATCTTCGACGCCAACCTGACCACGTTCATCACCGCCCTGGTTCTCTACCAGTTCGGTACCGGGCCGATCAGGGGCTTTGCCGTGACGCTGTCTATCGGTATTCTGGCCAGTATGTTCACAGCCATCGTAGTGACCCATGTGATTTTTGACTTTTTTACCTCGCGCAAGACGATAAAAAAACTCAGCATCTGAGAAATAAAAAAAGCCTCTGGAGCTTTACCCTGAGTTCCTGAACGTTTCAGGCTATTGAACAGCAGTTTTTGGAGATTAAGCGACCCATGGAATTTATCAAATCCACCAAAATAGACTTTCTGGGCAAACGCCGTCCGGCGATGATAATTTCCGGCCTGCTCATCCTTGCCGGCATCATCTCACTCGTGGTCAAGGGCGGGCCCAACTACAGCATCGATTTCGTCGGCGGCAGCGAGGTGCACGTTCGCTTCAACAGACCTGCACCCATCGATGACATCCGCAAAGCACTCGGCGAGGTCGATCTCGGCTCTTCGGAAATCAAGCATTTTGGCGCGGAAGAGGACATTCTCATTCGCGTTGAGCAGCAGAATACCGAAAAAGACATCACTCAAACGATCCTCACCACACTGCAGAACAAATTCCCTGAGCTGGAACCAACCTTGCTCAGCGCTGAGAGCGTTGGCCCGAAAATCGGCAAGGAGTTACGCGTGTCCGGAATTCTGGCTGTGCTCGTTTCCCTGGTGCTGATTCTCATCTATATCTGGTTCCGCTTCGAGTTCGTCTTCGGTATCGGTGCTATCGCAGCCCTGTTCCACGACGTGCTGATAACACTGGGTCTTTTCAGCCTGCTCGACTATGAAATCAGCCTCTCAGTCGTCGCCGCATTCCTGACTATCGTGGGCTACTCCCTCAACGATACCATCGTAATTTTTGACCGGATTCGCGAGAATATCAAAATCAAACGCCGCGAGACGCTGCTGAATATTCTCAATCTGAGCATCAACCAGTCCCTCAGCCGGACGATCATCACTTCGCTCACGACCCTGTTCGTCGTTCTGATTCTGTTCGTCAATGGCGGAGCCGTGCTGCACACTTTTTCCTTTGCACTGCTGGTCGGCGTTATCGTCGGTACCTATTCATCAGTGTTCATCGCTTCACCGGTCGTGCTCGAATGGAACAACCGCCAGGGCACTTCGCAGAAGCCCGGCAAAACCAGCAGTAAAAAACGCTAAGCCATCCACGCGAAGCGATTACTGCTTGCACAGCCAAGGGAGGCAGGGATGAAATTATCAGAAACCACGATCGGTGATGTTGTCGTGCTCGAGATGTCGGGCAAAATCATGGGTGGCCCGGACGCGACGATTCTCAACGACAAACTGCACGAACTCATCGAGCAGGGCAAACATAAAACCGTGGCCAACCTGGCCAGAATCGACTGGATGAACAGCTCTGGCCTCGGCATCCTGATCGGTGGCCTGACGACGATGCGCAACCACAACGGCGACCTCAAGCTGGCACAAGTGACCGAACGGATCCGCAGCCTGCTGAAAATCACGCGCCTGCACAACATTTTCGAAATGTACGATACCGTCGAAGAGGCTGTGGCCAGCTACGAAAAATAGCCGCGCGCTGTTATCCAAGGTCTGCAACGGTATAAAAACCATCATTTTCTGTAAAACGACTCTCTGCTTTCTGCCAGAGAGAGCAGCAATCACAGTACATGACTGAAAACATCAAAACTCCGAAGCCCCCAGAACACGGCTCCGGAGTTTTTTTTGTGTTTACACCATTGTAACAAAGCAAGGGAATCTCATGTCAGTTCAAGTGGTCGTCGGTGCGCAGTGGGGCGATGAGGGCAAAGGCAAGATCGTCGATATACTGAGTCAGAATGCAGACTGTGTCGCCCGCTATCAGGGGGGCGCCAATGCCGGGCACACGGTGGTCATCGACGGGGAAAAATATATTCTGCACCTGATCCCCAGCGGCATACTCAACGAACGGACCCGCTGTGTCATCGGCAACGGTGTGGTGATCGACCCATCTGCCCTGCTCGCTGAAATACGCATGCTGGAGGACAAGGGCATCAATGTGCGTGGCCGCCTGTTTATCAGTCATTACGCGCACCTGATCATGCCCTATCACAAGATGCTGGACACGGCGAGCGAGAGTGATCCGGGCGAACGTACCATCGGCACGACCGGACGCGGCATCGGGCCGGCATACGTCGATAAGGCCAGCCGGATCGGCATACGCGTCGCCGACCTGCTCGACCGCGAACTCCTGCGCGAGAAGTTGACTATCAACATCCAACAGAAAAACAAAATTCTCAGTAAAATTTACGACCGCGAGGAGTTGGACCCGGATCGGATCATCGAGGAGTATCTCGCCTACGACGCAGAGCTGGACCCCTATATCACCGATACCAGCCGGCTTTTGAACCAATCCATCCGCGAAGGCCACCGCATCATCTGCGAAGGTGCGCAGGGGACTTTTCTCGATATCGACTTTGGCACCTATCCCTACGTCACCTCATCAAATCCGATCAGCGGCGGCGCAACCACAGGGTTGGGCATCGGACCGACGAAAATAGACCGTGTCCTCGGCGTGGTCAAGGCATACACGACACGCGTGGGTATGGGTCCTTTTCCGACGGAATTCGACGAGCAGGCTTCCGAAGCTATGCGGGAATTGGGAGATGAGTTCGGCGCAACCACGGGCAGGCCCCGGCGCTGCGGCTGGTTTGATGCGGTACTGGCAAACTACGCCGTTCAGATCAACGGTATCGACCACTGGGCACTGACCAAGCTCGATGTGCTCGACAGCCTGGAAGAGATCAAAATCTGCACCGGCTATCGCATCGACGGCAAACTGCTGAGCACATTTCCGGCTACCCTCAACGCGCTGCAACAAGTAGAGCCGGTGTACGAAACCTGTCCGGGCTGGATGACTCCGACCAGCCATATCAAAAAGTTCGAAAACTTGCCCCGGAATGCGCTTGCCTATATTCGCCGGATCGAGGAGGTTACAGACACACCTGTTCAGATTCTCTCCGTTGGCTCAGCCAGAGATGAAACTCTCTTTGCCAAAAGCGCCTGATCTCATCAATCTCTGATCTCTGCCTTTTGCGGGCGCGTTTTCACTGCTGTGTGTCAAATGGGGGGAATGCACATGCGAAGAGAGGGCTTCCCTTGCCCGAGCGGGACGTCGAAGTGCACTCCAAACTCATCCAGGTATCCCCAGTTAACTCAGCTAACTGGGGCCGGCTCAGATACCGGCATGTGTCATCCCGGCCAAGCGCAGCGCAGTGCCGGGATCTCATCTTTTCTGGCACGTGCCCGAGTCCGGGAGATTCCGGTCTTCCCCTGCGGGGAAACCGGAACGACGGCTCCGAAGGTAGGCATGTGCTGTTGTCACGCGGTCTGCCTGAAAACATGCAACCATGCTGAGTTAT
>DRLW01000110.1 GCA_011375275.1 Bacteroidota bacterium | reverse complement strand
AGGGGCACGGCTGAGGACGGTTCGATGATGATTTTCATCCGTTCCCACGTCATGCGCATGGCGGTGACGATCGCCTTCTCGCTGACGGTGAGGATATCGTGTACATACTCGCGGATGACTGCAAAGGTCTTGTCACCCAGGCAGGTGAGCAGGCCGTCTGCAATGGTTTTGGGCGGCATGGGCGGTTGAATTTCACCGCTGCGAAACGAGCGTGCTGCGTCATCAGCGAGCCGGGGTTCGCTGCCGACGGCCCTCGTGTTCGGAGCCAGATAGTGCATGGCCAGCGCCGTTCCACTGATCAGACCGCCACCGCCGATAGGAGCGAGCACGAAATCCGGTGCCTGGGGCAGTTGTTCGAGCAGTTCGAGAGCAGCAGTCGCCTGCCCGGCGATAACCGCGTGATCATTGTATGGATGGATGAGGGTGGCACCTGTTTCTGTTAAAATTCGCTCCAGGGTCTGCTCGCGGGCCGCGATGGTGGGTGCGCAAAAAGTGATCTGTGCCCCATATCCCTGCACAGCCCTTTTTTTGATCTCCGGAGCGGTTTCCGGCATCACGATGTGCGCCGGAATACCGCGCAGGCGTGCCGCCAGAGCCACTGCTGCAGCGTGGTTCCCTGAAGAATGGGTCGCCACACCTGCCCGGGCCTGGTTTTCGTCGAGGGAGAGAATGGCATTGCTGGCCCCGCGAAACTTGAAGGCACCGACTTTTTGAAAGTTTTCGCATTTGAAATAGAGCTCTGCGCCGGTGATGTGGTTGAGAGCGCTGCTGGTCAGTACCGGCGTGGTGTGTACCTGCGTCCTGATGCGTTCGCGCGCCTGCAGGAGTGTGTCCAGATCGGGTGTCATCAGGTGTCTCGTCATTTGTTTGTTTTCAAAAGTGAGACGGCCGCTGCGCTCATGGCCGCAACACCGGTTTTTATCGTCAGCTCCGGCGCGGGTGCGAATTTGCTCGAGTGCAGAGAAGGCAGTTCCAGGCCTTTTGCTTTGGCCCGGGCGTAAGTTTGCGGGTCAACTGTGCCGAGCCAGAAGATGCTGATCGGGATTTTGGGCTCCTGCCTGCCGTACTGGCTGAAGTCCTCGCCGGCCATCACCGGGGCGACGGTATGGGTGTTTTCCGCTCCGATCTGCGCGGCAAAAACGGCGTGCAGGCTACGGGTCAGCTCAGGGTCGTTGTACGTGACCGGGACAAAGGTATCGCGGAAAATGATTTCCGGGTGTGCTTCTTCGGGGATGCCAGCAGCAACGGCCAGGCCGCGGGTGATGCGCCGGATCGCCGCGACGGTTTTTTCGCGTGCTTCATCGGTGTATGAGCGCAGGGTAAGCTGTAGCGTCACATCGTCCGGGATAATGTTGTGTTTGGTGCCGCCGTGGATGGAACCCACCGTGACCACTGCCGCTTCCCTGGGAGAAAGCTCGCGGCTGACGATCGTCTGCAGCGCCATGATGGTCTGCGCGGCGAGCACGATCGGGTCTTTGGTCGTGTGCGGATAGGCGCCGTGCCCGCCGCTGCCGTGGATGACGATATCCAGCATATCGACGTTGGCCAGTGCCGGGCCCTCACAGGTGCCGACACTGCCAGCCGGCAGCGCTGCGCTGGCATGCAGGCCGAGGGCATAGTGCGGCCGCGGGAATTTTTCGTACAGACCGGCTTTGAGCATGGCAATCGCACCGCCGCCCTTTTCCTCTGCCGGCTGGCCGACAAAAACCAACGTGCCCTGCCACTTGTCGCGCATACCGGCAAGGACCCGCGCTGTGCCGACGAGGACCGACATGTGCACGTCGTGGCCGCAGGCATGCATGACGCTGACCTCGTTGCCCTCAGCATCTTTGCTCACCACTGTGCTGGCGTAGGGCAGGCCGGTCTCCTCCTTGACAGGCAGGCCATCCATATCCGCCCGGACGAGAATGACGGGGCCGTCGCCGTTTTTCAGCACACCCACAACTCCATAACCGCCAAAATTTTTTGTTACTGCAAAGCCTGCTTTCTGCAATTCATCGGCAATGCGCGCACCGGTGTTCTTTTCCATAAAGGAAAGTTCCGGGTGGGCGTGCAAATATTTATACAGCTTGTCCAGGTAGGTATATTCCTTTGCTGCCGCACTGCTGATCTGTTTTTTGAGCGCCGGTGGTATTTGCGCCTGCGCGTTCGGCAGTACCGAGCACAGGCAGATGGTGAGCGTGGAAAAAATGATTCGTTTCATAATTTGAAAAATCCATAAATTTAACAAAGTGAGCTGTAACTGTATGATTATTCGATGATTACGAAAGGAGATGCCGGTACCGCGCTTCGCCCTGGCCGGAAGGACAGATGCCGGTATCTCGACCTGTCCCGGACATCGACATTTCACACGGTGCATTATCAGAAGGTAGAGTGCCCGCATCGGCTGAATGTTCAAAATACGATGACAGCGCACGAATGTCAAGCACCGGCAAACAGGCGGGATGGCGTACTGTCAACTGGCATAGCGCATGATTTCAATGAAAAACAGGTAGGCGAAAAGCAGCAGAGCAGCGAGCAGGAGAAGGGTGATACCTGCGGAGTTTTTCATCCTGCCGACCCAGCGTGTTGTTCCGTTCATATACAGCAGCGTACCGGCAAGAAAGGGGATGAAAAATGCGCCGGTGATGGAATAGATGATGACGATGATCACAGGCTTTTGAAACAGCAAGAGCAGCATCGGTGGCAGGGTGAGGTAGATGAGAAAGTAACGATACACAGGGCTGGTGCTGGAGATAGCCTCGCTGGCTGGCCGCCTGGAATGGAACCGCGCAAAAGTATCTGCGAGCAGATAGGGGACGCCCTGCCAGACGCCGATCATGGAGGAAAAGATCGCGCCCCAGAAACCGAGCAGAAAAGACCATTTGCCGATCGCTCCGGTAAGTTCAGCCAGTCGTTCAGCGACGGCCAGGGCCATCCCGGTTCCGGAAACTATCTGCGGATTGATACCTGAGCTGATGATGATGACAGAGGCTGCAAACAGGCCGGTGAGCAGATACGCGCTGCCGAGATCGAGACGCACGAGGTGCCAGCTCGAGGCACTGTCCCAGCCCCTTTCCCGAATCCAGTACCCGTAGCTCAGCAGTGTCACGCTGCCGCCGACCCCACCGATGACACCGAGAAGAAACGAGCCGGAGTTTGGCGGAATCACCGGAGTCAGCAGGTTTGGCAGGCGCGGGATCAGTTCGGGCACGATCAGCGCAGCGCAGAGCAGCATGACGGCGAACATCAGCCCGATGAAGAATTTCATGGTGTTTTCGAACAGGGAGTAATTCCCCCTGAGCACGAGCAGCGCCGCAGCCAGAGAGTGGATGATGCCCCAGACAGGCACGCTGATGGCCGGGAACAGCGCATGCGCAGCCAGGCCACAGGCGCTGATCAGTGCGCCGGCGACGATGAAACTCCACAACATCAGGTAGGCGAAAAAAATATGCGTCAGCGGGCGGGAGAGATGCTCAGCCCATCCGGCGACCAGAGTGGTTCCTGTGGCCAGTTGCCAGCGGGCGATCCCCTCGTTGAGGGTATATTTCAGCAGTGCTCCGATCAGTGCCGCCCAGAGAATCGCGGTGCCGAAGCGTGCTCCGGCAACAGCCGCTGCTATCAGGTCTCCGGCACCGATGCCGGTGGCAGCGATTGCGATACCCGGACCGATTTTCTTCAGCACGGAACCCGGTTTGGCAGGCATACGCCTTACTCCGCGGAGGCATTCGGGCTGCTCGAGGCAGCGGTGAAGCCGAACTGTTTTTGCGGATGGTCGCCGAGGGTTTTGATCTCGCCGTACTGCTTTTCGAATTTTTCGATATTGTCCTGCAGAGCGGCGAGCAGGGATTTGGCGTGTTGCGGGGTCATGATGATCCGGGCATAGACGCGTGCGTTGGGGACACCGGGCACCAGGCGGGTAAAATCGATGACGAACTCGGCCGGTGAGTGCGAAATCAGGGCCAGGTTGGAGTAGATACCCTCGGCCTCTTTGGGGCCGAGCTCGATGTTGATCTGCTGTTGGTTTTGCATGTACGTCTCCCAAAAAAGTGTGACGGCAATCATGCGCTGAAACGCGCCGGTCGTGATCAGCGGAAATATACGAACTTCAGCTTCGTCTGCAAGGGCATTTTTCTGTTTCAGCTACGCTGCGGCAGGGGGCTCTCTGTGCAGGCTTCCGTCATGCCCCCGGCGCCCGGGCAAAAAAAATGAGCCTCATCGCAAAGATGAGCCTCATCTGACTCACACAATCCCACCCCTGATCAGGTCCTCAAAATCTATCCCGCGACCGCCGCTGGTGCCGGGCAGAACCCGTGCCGGCGAAAACCGTGCTGTCAACGAATTCACGATTTTCTGGATAAAAACAACTGAGGCAGACGCTGGAAGATTACGGAAAGAGCTGAAGCCGGCAACCAGAGATGCGACTCATCTCGAAGATGAGTCGCATCTGCACACTACACTCCCACCGTTGACCAGGCCCGAATTCCAGGAGAATCCGTTCGTCGTGCGCGCTTCAGCGCGCCCGGGCAACCTCTCTGTCTCGATCCCACCACTGATTAGGTCTAAATTCCAAGACAATTCTACGGGATAATCCAAAAGCGCTGGAAGACAGTCTCAATCCCACCGCTGATTAGGTCTAAATTCCAAGTTTCCACCATCCTGACATTTCTTGGCTATGCTGGATATGGTCTCAATCCCACCGCTGATTAGGTCTAAATTCCAAGTGTGTGCCTACTGCAGAGAAGGGCACCATTGCGGTAATTGGTCTCAATCCCACCACTGATTAGGTCTAAATTCCAAGGGCCACCTTTCCAGGATATTGTTTTTTAATAACTTACAAAGGCGATTTCCGTAACCTGTGTTTTTGTAAGGCGTTTTTTTCAAAATTGACTTCACATCCTTCAATTTTTGTGTGGGTTAATATATTGATTTTATTAAAGTTCGCCCCATCTCCGTAATGTATGCCCATTTTGGGGTATTTATTTTTGGCACGTTTGTTGCTGCTGTCAAGCGATATAATAATCCTCGTCGCGTGTCACTTCGCCCTTCCCCCAAATCCTGATCTTGCCCGAACAGGAGGCACACAGCACATACAAACGAATGCTGTCCTCTTTCTGCAGCTCTACTTTTCCGAGAACGTCCTGCAACCGCACCAGCTCTTCCTCACCCACATCAGCCTCGAAAACCGATTTTTGCACCCGGGGGCCAAAATTCTTCAACGCTTTTGCCAATCGCGTCCGCGGCCGGTCTTTTTCGATGTCATAGGTAACAAGAACAAACATAAAAACTCCTCCGCCCGATACAAGTTATTTTTTACCAGATGAACGCTGAGGCAGAGCCCGGACAAAAGAGTCTATCTCGACTGCTACATAATGATATTTCTGCTTGCAGTGAATATACCATTGCTCAACGTCGATGGCATTCTGCAAAGAACGAAATTATCAAATGGATCGAGTTGTTTTGTATTTAAATTTTCTTTACCGGTGTAGTAAATCACAAAAAAGCATTTT
>DRLW01000109.1 GCA_011375275.1 Bacteroidota bacterium | reverse complement strand
GACGAGGGGGACGGATTTCGCAAAATGATCCGGCATGCATACCCACAACCGATACGTGCCCGGTTTCTCCACAGTGAGAGAAAACGTACCGTCAGGCGATGCCTTCACTGCCTGAAGTTCATTCCAACCAGCCTGCCCGTCGATAGATGTGAGCACGATATCTGCCTGGACCGGCGTTTTGCCGTCAGCGCGATAAACCGTGCCCGAAAGATAACTCTGAGCTGTCAGCGGGCCGGTACAGGCACATAAGATGATCAGAGCTGCTTTTGTCAATTTCATTATCACCCTCCTGGAAAAGTGGACTGAGATATCCCCCGTGGAATGTCTCTGAAAGATTATTATCTGGCCGGAATCGTAGGATGGGGGCGGAATTAACGCCAAATAATATCACATTCATCTCAAGAAAAGCAAGAAAAGCTGTACGAAAATAAATGACGATTGCCAGAGCATCCACTTAACTCAGCCCCGAACCCTCATTCCGGTTTGCCCGCAGGGGATGCGCGGAATCCCCTGATTCCGGCACTGCGCTTCGCCTGGCCGGGATGACAGATGTCGATTTCTGCATCAAGCCCGATCAGATGAGTTAAGTGGATAACCAGATGACGACCGGGATAAGCAAAAAGTTTTTCCCCAGAAACTTTCTGGCAAAAAAAGCGGCGCAGAACATATTTTCTGCGCCGCCTGGGTACGGTTTCCCTGATCCCGGCTTCCAGCCTGTTCAGGAATCCGCATGGGTGCGAGGGAAATCTACCGGCCGCATGAGCGCTCTCTGCCTCCTGATTTGTGCCGGTAACAGAATCTGCTTTCTGTTATTTCAGCATGATCATCTTGCGCGAAAAAGACCGGCCTGCGCTGGTGACAGTGTACACATACACCCCTGAAGCCACCTGCTGGCCGGCATCATTGCGACCATCCCAGATGGCGACCTGTGTGCCCGGGGCACGGTAGCCCTGGACCAGCGTACGCACCAGGCGCCCGAGCTGATCATAGACCCGGACACTGACTTCAGCAGCTCGCGGCAGACTGAAGCGGATCGCCGTCTCAGGATTGAACGGGTTGGGATAATTCTGAAACACCTGGAATGTCTCCGGCAGCAGATCGATTTCACCTGCCTGATCCCGGGCAAAATCCAGGCTGCCGACGACGAGTTTGAGGGTTCTGTGCAGCGGTTTTTCGCTGGCCGGGATGATATACTCCGGATTCCCGCGCAGGTCTTGCGCCATCGCAGCAACATCGTCGATCAGCCAAACCGTGGCGCCGGCTGGTAACCGGCCCTGGAAATCAAAACTCAGCGTAACCGGCGTGCCCGTGCGCATGCTGCTGACCGTAAACTCCCAGGTCTGTTCCTCTGCATCAGCGCTGCGGAAGTCGGTACTGAACAACCGGGCCGGCTGCTGCCATTCCGGATGCGGGAAGGCGACTCGCAGATACTCGCCGATCACTGGCGGCTCCGCCATTTCCAGCGCGTCGAATCCCCGCCGGGCATCCACGCGTACGCCGGCATAATTATCGTTATCGACCAGATCACCGGCACGAGCACCGATGCGAATCTGCCATTCCTGCGGGGCAGAAACACGACTCTCCGCCACGGCTTTATTCGCCCTGCTCGTAGTCGCCCTCGGCTGGATGACCAGGCGAATCGGCGCCAGGTTACCGGCATTCTCAGAACGCGTGACATACAACGCATAACCGCGCCACGGCATCATCACGTCGGTGATGTTCCAGCCTGCTTCAAAAGAACGCAGCGTGACAGGTGAGGAGGAATTGATCAACGACAACGCATCCTTGTGCACAGGAAAATTAAACGGCGTGGCGATCAGGTTCCAGCCCTCATACAAAGTCAGAGTATCCGGGCATACCGTGCGCCGGGTCGCGCCCGGCCCGCTGTCGATGATGATATCCTCCTTGCGGGTGATGAGGAAATAGGCCCGGCCGTGTTTGAAACTGCGGATATCCTTTCCTTCGAGCCAGCGGTTGTTTTCGCTGTTCTGCGGCAGATAATCGAAAATCCGCCACTGCTTGTCATCATACGGGCCGAGATCATCGGCAAGCACGCTGTCGATTGAGGGATTCTCCATCTGCAGGGGGACAGAAAAAAGCTGATAACTGCCAGCGCTTGTTCCGGCAGCCAGCGGCACAGGCCTGCCATCGCTGTCGATGCGGGAGATACCCCGGGAGCCGATACGGGTGGTGAGGGCAACCCAGGCATCCCCTGTGGTGCACGTGCTGGTTTTGGGCCCGATCGCCTGGTGATCCAGACTATCCCTCGCGATGATACGATATTCGACCCCGCGCCGGGTGATGGCACCGGCAGGGATCACCACTTCAAACGAATCCTTTGTTCCGGCGATACGCGCGAGAGGCTGCGGAGGCTCTGTAGCCTGTGCGCCGCCAAATCGATATTCAACCCAAACCGTATCGACGCCGGAGTCATCAGTTATTTTGACCGTATCCCGAAATGCTACACCGGCCTCAGCTATTCTGTTGCGTGATCCCGTAGTTTGCGTAATCACCGGCGCGCAGGCATCATAGGTGAATTTCGTCGATGAAGCAGTGGAAACTTCGCCGACATTGCCTGCTGAATCCGCCAGCCAGAAATAGATTTCATTCTCACCGCACTGCTCCTGAGTCAGCGGAACAGGGACTTCGACGGTGGAGCCGGCATTGCCGGGAATGATATAACGCCCGCTATAGGCCTCACCCGAAGCCGGCCGACGATTAAAGGCCCAGCGTACTTCTGCGGCATCTACATATCTTTTGGCCTGGTCAACCGGCAGGCTGATACGCACGCGATAGGAACGCCGCTCATTAAACCACCACCCGTAAGGGAAGCTGGCTCTGCCGATGACAGCACGGCCCGGCGGTGTGTTGTCGTAGCGGAGCGCAGTGCGTACGGCCGTGCGGTAACCGGAATTACCGCGCCCGTCCACAAACCAGATGTAGCAGTACCAGTAACCGGTACCGATGCGGCCGCGCAGAGGCAACCAGGCACAGGTCGTACTGCTGTCCAGGCTCACGAAGCCGCCGCTGCCGAGATCATCATTCGAGCCTGGCGGTATGGGCTGGCGGGTAAATTTCCACCGGATCTGGGAGACGCCACTCGGGTCTGTAGTGCGCGCCCAGCACAGATAGAGTGAGTCGCGGTTGGTATAGCCGGAGAAGCGGCTGCCCCAGGACACATTCAGACCGGTGACCGGCGGCGGTGGTGAGTTATCTTCAGAAGTAGCCCGCACGACAATAGAGATCAAGCGTCGCGGCAGGTCATTGTTGCTGAAATAAATCCGGCCACTGTTGCTGGCTGGCTGCCCCGGTGTAAAAGTGACCCTGACGTATTGCGTATCTCCCGGAGCCAGGTTAAACTGTTCCGGCTGAAAAGAAAACGTACCTTTCCGGATATTGGTGGTGATGCTGGTGACGCGCAGCGTGTCACTGAGGGAATCCGGCTTGGCGGGGATGTTGGCTACCAAGACCGTTCTCACTGCGCTGGAATCGATACTGACCTTGCCGAATTCGAGCACGGATGGCCAAACGCCGATTTCCGGGCCGCGCACAACTCCACGGAGAAAAACAGGATATTCCCGTGGGCGCAGCTTATTGGCAACGATCACCATGGAATCCTGCCGCGCAAGGCGGGTGTTCGAAAACATCCTGATCGCCAGAGTGACGAAGCCCCCCGGCTGGATTGTGAACGCGCGGGAACTATTGATGAGCGCAAACGGCGCGGGCACCCGGATATCGTTGATTTGCAACGGCTCACACCCCCTGTTCCGGATGACGATATTGCGTATGCTCGCCTCTCCCCGGAGGATGGTGCCGAAATCGAGACTCTTTTGATCGATGGTGATGGAGGCACGGCAAATTTCCAGCACAGCGTTTGCTTTTGTCGTATCCATCACGCTCCCACCGGCAGATCGTGCGCCGTTGACGCGAAAATAGTACACGCCGTCACCCGTCGAAGGCAAATTCGTGGTGATATTCACGTCCCCCTGCCAGACACGCGCGTTGTTATCTCCCTGCAACGTCCAGCCTCCTGTAGCCGGGAAGGTCAGGACAGATTGGTTAAAGTTATCATCGAGACTGAACTCGATGACCGGCTCGACATCCTGATCCATTGCTGTGGAAAAAGTGATTTCCACAACCACCCGCCCAAGGCCGGTTTTAGTGATCACGTTACCCTCGTTGTTGATAAAAACGAGATTGGTCATCACCGGCCTGGTTTGTGCTTTCAACGGCATCACCCCGACTATGACCAGCAACGCGCAGAGCATCGGTTGTACTCTTTTCATGATTTCTCCTCGCAGGTTTCACAATACAGTGTTTTCAGATCTGGCCGCCACAACCGGCAATCCATGCCCTGGTTCTGTGGCGGTAATCAATTGCCCCCTGTAAACGGAGGCGGCCCGGGTAACTGGGTGACCGGTTTCGAGTCCGTGCCGCCACCGGCGTCTGCTCCGCCAGCCGCCTGGGTAAAATAAAAACCAGCTCCTGCGCCCGTGGCAATCAAGGCACCGATCATTGTCCATTTCATCATGCTGCCACCCTTCCTGGCCACCATCGCCGTCCCTTCTCCGGGGAACAGATTTTCTACCGGTGTTTCTTCAGCGGCATATCCAGACTCTGATGATGACTCATAGTAGCCACCGGAAACGGGTTGTGTGCTGGCCACCAGTTTGCTTCCCGGCCTCCGGGTTGTGGAGACACTCTTCCGTTTGCCGACCAGCCCAGCAGCGACCTCACCCATGGCTGCGATCAAATCGGTGGTCCCGCCCCTTAGCTGCTCCCGAAAGCTTTTCACCACTTTCCCGCTGCCGGTATGGACCATGACAAAATCAAACAAACTCTGAGAGCCGGACCGGCGTACCTGCCCCACAACGACGACAGATGCTTCCAGCACCTGACCTGCTTTGACAGCGCAGGCAATATCCCGGCACAGATCCTGGCGGATGCCGCCCAGATAGAGTCCTTCATCGATCTCATGCGAAGGCATGACATCAAAAATCGGATAGGCGGCGAAAGCGCGTTGCAGAGCCAGTGTCAGGTCTCCGGCAAGAGTTGTTTCATAATTCGCCTCGGTTGACACGGTCAAAACCGCCAGCTTGTAGTGCTCCTGTGCGGAAGCCGGTGTGGCAGCGGTCAGAACAGACCCCAGCAACAGACCACTCACACAGAAGAATAACAGCGAGTTTGTGCCCATTCTCATCATGACACCTCTCTTGTTAGTTAGTGGAACGACGGGACCCGGATGCTGAGCGCCATGGCACGGCATCCGGGAGAATTCGAATGCGGCGATAAACGCAACGCAGGTGCCAGTAAAACCGCTTTTCATTTTTCGCAAAATATTACGCAGCCGCCGTGAAAAAAAATAAGGCATATGCCGTACGCAGCGCAGAGAAGCGCTGTGTCCCTTCATGAGACAGGTGACTCGCAGCAAAACAGGACACGCAACAGCCCTGTTTTTTGGCTTGAAAGGGTGGTTTCGGATGCGGCGGGCAGGCAGGATGTGACAGGCGGGCAGGATGCAGTAAATCACTTGATTTGTACGTGCACCGATAGTATATTCCCAATCTTGTGTCGGAAGCGCCTCCGGTGCACGATACGAATCGGAACAGAAGCACGGTGTGATCTTCTCTCAGATGAAAACCGGAGATTTAAAATAGATGCAAATTGGAATAGTGGGGCTCCCTCTTTCGGGTAAAACAACATTATTCAACGCCCTCACCGGCAAACAGGAAGCAACCGGCTACGGTTCGGGCACGCGCGAAAAACACGTCGCCGTGGTCAAGGTTCCGGACGCCCGCCTCGATAACCTGCACACCCTCGTCCCCGAGGCCCGCAAAGTACAGACAACCATCGAATACATCGATCTCGCCGGAGTTGAAAAAGGCAGTGGCCAGTCAGGTTTTGACAGCCAGTTCCTCGGTGACCTGCGCACGACCGATGCTCTGCTCGTGGTTGTGCGCGCCTTTGAAAACGAGGCGGTTCCGCACTCGGATGGTTCGGTGGATGCACAGCGTGATTATGAAACCATCGCTTATGAATTCCTGCTTTCGGACCTGGCGATCGTCGAGAACCGGATAGAGAGAATCCAGGCGCGGGTTAAAAAATTCAAAGACGAAGCCCTGGAAAAAGAGCTCGCTCTTTTAAAAAAATGCCACGGGTACCTCGAAGCTGAAAAAAATCTGCGCGATGCCGGGTTCGATGAGGAGGAGCGCAAAGCCCTGCGCGGATTTCAGTTTCTCACCCTGAAACCGATGCTGGTCGTCGTCAATATCAGCGAAAGCGATCTGCCGCGCACAGCAGAAATCGAGGCAGCGTTCAGGGAAAAATTCGATACACCGACGACGGGATTCGTCGCCCTTTCTGCAGACATCGAGATGGAAATCTCTCAACTGGACGGCGACGATGCGGCACTGTTTCTCGAAGACCTCGGCATCTCCGAACCAGCGATCACGCGCATGATCCGTTCCTCCTATGCATTGCTCGGTCTGCTCACTTTCTTCACTTTCGG
>DRLW01000108.1 GCA_011375275.1 Bacteroidota bacterium | reverse complement strand
TATAGCCGGTTCGGGTGATCGTCAGAGGTGTGCCGGACCATTCTGTTTGTGCTATGCGGAAAAATCCCAACTTATCGACGCCGCTGCCGGGGAGCAGGGCCGTTAAAGCACGGCGCGCCAGCGGGCCCTGAACCGACAATGCGGCAATGCTGTCGGTCACGTCTTCGATGTGTACATCCAGCCCGTAGCCACAGTCGCTGAACCACAGGAAATTCGGCTCTGCAGCCGTGACGCGAAAGTGGTTTTCAGCAAAACGCTGAACCGTACCGTCGTCGATGATTTTGCCGTGATCATCACACCAGACCGTGTAGAGCACCTGTGCTGTGGCGCATTTATCGATGTCGCGGGTGATGGCACGGTTTATCAGCCGGGCGGCATCCGGACCGGTGATATCGTATTTGAACAGAGGGGTGATGTCGAACAGGGCCGCGGCGTTGCGCACGGCAAAGTATTCGTGCTCATGCGACACATCATAGGTGACCGCGGCGAGATATCCGGCCCAGTCACGCCATTCATGACTGCGGCAGAGAGCGGAGGTCTGTTCGTAAAATGGTGACGGAATCGGCATGGCGTTTCCCTGCAGAAAAAGTTTTTCGTCTCAGTCCTCGTGCCGGCATCAGGCCGCGGGAGCGGTATGGCGGGATGAATGCACGAGAAAATTATCCGTTCAAAAATAGCCATTTAGCGGGCAAACGCAACCGAATTCAACCGGGGACAAAGCCTTTCGCCCGGAGTGCTGCAACAATTACGACAGCAGCGGGTCAATCATTCCGGGGCCGGGGCAGAAACGCCCCCTGATCCGCCCGCATTCAGCCAGGTGAATTCAAAATTGGGAGAGAGACCCATGTTCGCACTCATTCGACTGTTCGTACTGGCCGGCATCTGCGCAGGCCCTCTGCTGGCCGGTGCCGGCCATCCTCCGATCGATTCTTCACACACCTCACAACACGAAGTGACTATCAAGGGCACGCGCATCGCTTACACAGCGACGGTTGGTACGCAGCCGGTTTTCGGCAAAGACGGTGCGCCGGTGGCAACTCTGTTCTATACCTATTACCAGCGCTCGGGTGTCCGCAACCGGGAGCAGCGGCCGTTGCTCATTTCCTTCAACGGCGGCCCGGGTTCCGCCTCGGTGTGGATGCATCTCGCCTACACTGGCCCCTACATTCTCAATATCGATGAGGAAGGCTATCCGTTACAGCCCTACGGCGTGCGGCCGAATCCGCACTCCATTCTCGATGTCGCGGATATCGTTTTTGTCAATCCGGTGAACACCGCTTTTTCGCGCATGGTACCGCAGAAGGACGGCACCATGCCGGAAAAAAAACTGTTCTTCGGCGTGAATGCGGACATCAAATATCTCGCTGATTGGATCAATACATTCGTGTCCCGCGCCGGTCGCTGGCGTTCGCCGAAATATCTTATCGGCGAAAGCTATGGCACGACCCGGGTTTCCGGGCTGGCGCTGGAGCTGCAGAACCGGCAGTGGATGTACCTCAACGGCGTGATTCTGGTCTCGCCGACCAATCTCGGCATCGAGCGTGATGGCCCGGCTGCGGCAGCCCTGCAGTTGCCCTATTTTACCGCCGCGGCCTGGTACCACGGCCGTCTGCCGGAGGCGTTGCAAAAGCAAGACCTGGAAGCCATTTTGCCTGAAGCTGAACGCTACAGCATCGAAGCGTTGCTGCCGGCGCTGGCGCGGGGAGGGTTTCTGCCTGCGGAAGAACGGCGAAAGATCGCGGAGAGACTGGCCTATTTTTCCGGCGTCGCGCCCGGCGTTTTTCTGCAACATAACCTCGCCATGCCGGCATCATTTTTCTGGAAAGAGCTGCTGCGCGATAAGGGCTTCACAATCGGCAGGCTGGATTCGCGCTACCTCGGTATCGACCGGAAGGAAGCCGGCGAGCGGCCGGATTTCAACGCGGAGCTGGCTTCATGGCTGCATGCGTTCACGCCGGCAGTGAATTACTATCTGCGCGATATGCTCGGGTATAAGACCGATGTGAAATACAACATGTTCGGGCCGGTGCGGCCGTGGGATCGCAGTAATGATCGGACCGGGGAGAATCTGCGCCGTGCCATGGCTGCGAATCCCTGGCTGCAGGTGATGATCCAGTCCGGCTATTATGACGGGGCAACGCAGTATTTCAATGCCAAATATACCTTGTGGCATCTCGATCCATCCGGGAAGATGCGTTCGCGTTTGCATTTCAAGGGTTACCGCAGCGGGCACATGATGTACCTGCGCGCAGAAGACCTGGCGGCGGCTAATGAGGATATCCGCGAGTTTATCCGCAGGACGCTGCCGGCAAAAGATCAGCCCGCGAAGTATGAGGTGAAATGAGAGGCTCGCAAGGATGAAACCGTGCACCGCCCGGTCGTGCACGGTTTCGCCGGTTATGCGGCTGTCCGCACAGTCCCGTACTTGCGCACCGCGCGCACCAGCGCGTGGATGTTTTCATCGGGTACGTTCCAGGGGATTTCCGGCCCCTGGTTTCCTACCAGAAACCCGCCACCTGTGCCCATCTGGTCGATGAGTTTCTTTACTTCGAACTCGACGCGTTCAGGCGTCCAGCGCAGCAGTTTGATGTTGTTGATGTTGCCGAGCAGAGCGGTGCTGCCGCCGGTTTTGGCCCGGCAGGCCACCATGTCGTCTCCGGAACCGAGCAGGAAGACATGCGCCCCCTTGCCCTGAAGCAGATGGATGATCTCCTCAGCCTCCCCGACGAACTCATAGCCGATCAGGCCGTTGATGCCGGAAAACAGCTTTTCGATGACCGGCAGGGCCAGTCTCTCGAATTCGTGCGTGCGCAGGATGGTGTTCGAGGCGATACCGTCGGCGAAAACGATGATGTCCGCCCCGGCCTCGAGCTGCAGGTTGGCCCAGCGCGTGGTGTAGTCGGTGCACACCTGCATGAGTTTCGGGAAATAGCGTTCGTATTCACCATCGCGCGAAAAGAGCAGTTTCATGTACTTCTCCGTACCCATCAGCATGCTCGGCAGGCTGAACGGAGCGATCACCGCACCGACGATGAGCTTCTCTCCCTTGACTTTTTCAGCGAGCTTCTCGGTCGCTCGCAGCGTTTGCTTGAGCTGCTCATGAGCAGAAGGGTCGGGCACGGTCATCGTCTCGATGTCGGAGAATTTATGCAGACACATGCGGTCAACCGAAGGGGGGCCGTCGGGGAAATAACGCAGGCCCGCTCCAAAGGGCAGGACGTCCTCGACCACGTGCGGGAAGGTAAAAACACAATCGTGATCATATTTTTCCACCAGGCGCATCTGGCCCTCAGCGAGGTTATCTCCGCGGCTGAAATACCGCTCCAGCGGCAGATTCAGCTCTTTTGCCCCCTGCATCAACAGAACCGGGATGACCGGAATGCGGTCCGGCTCTTTAAAGGTAACTGCTGCAACACATCGTTCCAGACTGTTCATCACTGCACTCCTGCATTT
>DRLW01000107.1 GCA_011375275.1 Bacteroidota bacterium | reverse complement strand
GGCGAGATCATCGTGACGATGGATGGCGATCTGCAGAATGATCCCAAGGATATTCCCAACGTCGTGCGCAAAATGGAAGAAGGCTATGATGTCGTCAGCGGCTGGCGCAAAAACCGTAAGGATAAGCTGCTCATCCGCAAGGTTCCGAGTAAAATCGCCAACTATCTCATCCGGCGTACCACTCGGGTGAACCTGCACGACACCGGCTGTTCCCTGAAAGCCTATCGCGGCGATCTGATGCAGCGTGTCCGGCTGTATGGCGAGCTGCATCGCTTTATCCCCGCCCTCGGGCGGATCGAAGGGGCGAGAATTACCGAAATCGTCGTCGATCACCATGAGCGGCGTTTTGGTGAGTCGAAATACAACATAACGCGCACGTTCCGGGTGATGATGGACCTGACAACCCTCAACCTGCTGCTGAAATATCTCACCAATCCGGTGCACTTTTTCGGCACCCTGGCGATGCTTTTCAATTTTATCGGCATCGTCGGAATGGGCGGGTTGCTCTTTGCCTGGCTCAACTCCACTGTGACCCCGGAGGAGCTCAATGTTCAGGTCTCGATGGTGATCCTGCTGCTCGCAGCAGGGGTTAATTTTCTGTTTTTGGGGCTGGTCGCCCAGATGGTGATCCAACTTGGTGAGAAACGTGACGAACGCCGGTACGATCTTATACAACACAAAGGATAGCAAAGGGTATCAGGATGGAAGAAAAGGCAAGCAAGACCACAGCAGCGACAAATAATAAAACCACAGCCACGGCAAAAAAGCCTCGCGCCAAATCTGCCGGTTCCGGCAAAACAACGACATCAAAGAAAAGCAGCGCCACGCCAAAGACCACGCCGCGGACGCGCCGGAAAAGCAGCGCCAAACCCGCGGTCTCGGTCATCATCCCGGTGTACAATATGGCGGACTTTATTCCCACCATGTATGAGCGCCTTGTCGATGGCCTGAAGGAATACGGCAAAACCGGCGAGATTATCCTCGTCGATGATGCGAGCGAAGACAGCACCTGGGAGGTTCTGCAGGAAATCGCCAAAAAGGACAAGAGCGTCAAGCTGATCCGCATGCGCAATACTTTTGGAGAAGCCAGTTGCTTCGATGCCGGCCTGAAAAATTCCGAGGGCGAGGTGGTCGTCTATGCCGCTGCCCGCGTTCGTGCTGATTTGTTCGGCATAGCCGGTCTGCTGAAGAAACTCGATGAGGGCAATGACCTCGTCGTTGGCTGGCGCTGGCCGCGCAAGGATTCTGAACTCAATCAGAAGGTCTCGCGCTGGTTCAACGCGCTGGTGCACCGCCTGGGCAATCTCAAGCTCAATGATATCAACTCCAGTATTTTCGCCGCCCGCCGCTCCATGCTGGATAATGTGACGTTTTACGGAGACCTCAATATTTTCCTGCCGCTGCTGGCGCATGGCAAAGGCTATAAAGTCGTCGAAGAGAAAATCGAACAGATGCCCGGTGAATTCCGGCAATCGAAATATTTTGGCGATTATATCAACCGCTTGCTCGACTTCATCACCGTGATTTTTCTCACGCGGTATTCCAAGCGGCCGCTGCATTTTCTCGGCTTTATTGGCATGATTCTCACCCTCTCCGGCGGGCTGATGAGTGCCTATCTTTTCGTTTACCGCCTGTTCGGATTCGGTGCCATCGCCGGCAGGCCCTTGCTGCTGCTCGGCACACTCCTGCTGGTCATCGGGTTGCAGATGATATCGATCGGCCTGATCGGAGAGATGATCATCTACACACACGCTCGTGAAATCCGCGAATATAATATCGAAACGGTGGTGGGACAGTGAAGCTCATAATCCAGATACCTTGTCTTAATGAAGAAGAAACCCTGCCGATTACTCTGGCCGATCTGCCCAGGGAAATCGAAGGCATCGATGAAATCGAAATTTTGGTCATCGATGACGGCAGTACGGATCGCACCGTCGAAGTGGCCAAAGAGCACGGCGTTCACCATATCGTCAGCATGACCAAGCGCAAAGGCCTGGCCGAGGCGTTTATGGCCGGTCTCGATGCTGCCATCAAGCTCGGGGCTGATATCATCGTCAATACAGATGGAGATAATCAGTACAAAGGCAAGTGCATTCCCGATCTGATCAAGCCGATTCTCGAGGGCCGGGCTGATATGGTTATCGGCGACCGCCAGGTGGATAAGGTGCCGCATTTTTCCTGGTTTAAGAAAAAATTGCAGAAGCTGGGTTCCTGGGTCGTGCGGCATGTTTCGGAAACGTCGGTACCGGATGCTGCCAGCGGTTTTCGGGCCTACAGCCGCGAAGCAGCCCTGCGCCTGCATGTCATCTCGAAGTTCAGCTATACCCTGGAGACGATCATCCAGGCCGGGAAAAAGAATATCGCGACCGAATTTGTCAAGGTTGAAACCAACGACAAGCTGCGCGAATCGCGCCTGTTCAAGAGCATCCCATCCTACCTGAAGCGCAGTATCGGAACCATTTTGCGTATCTATACCATGTATGAACCGCTCAAGGTGTTCATGCAGGTCGGGCTGGCGATCTTCCTGCTCGGCGTGCTGATTTCGCTGCGGTTTCTGTACTATTTCCTTTTCATCGATGGCGGCGCCGGACACATACAGTCTTTGATCCTCAGCGCTGTTCTGATGCTCATCGGTTTTCAGGTCAGCGTCTTCGGCGTGCTGGCGGATCTCATCGCCGGGCACCGCAACCTGACTGAAAGCGTGCTGTATCGGGTGAAAAAGCTGGAAGTGAACCTGCTCAAATTGCACGAGGACAGCAAGCCTGCGGGTGTGATGACCGTAAACCGCCCCAGGCAGAACAGAAAGAAATCATCATCGCGGAGCCAGAAACGAACCAGTAAAAGCCCGGCCGGTGATGCCTGACAGGAACGTCAAGGGATACCATGTCTGCCCTGAATAAACGAAAAAAACAACCTCTGCGCATCTGGTTGATTCTGACCGTGATCGTGCTCGCCGGCGGCTGGCTGCGGTTTGCCCATCTCGGCACTGCCAGCTATTGGGTCGATGAAGTGAACCATGTGGCAGCAGCCCAGGCCATGCTGCAGGGCAAAGGCCCGGTGCTGCTCTCGAATATGACGTACGACCGCAGCATCCTCTTCACCCGGCTGGTGTCGTGGTCGTTTGCTGTTTTCGGCGTCAATGAGTTTGCCGCGCGTATCCCCTCAGCATTCTGGGGGACAGTGACGATCCCGCTGATTTTTTTCATCGCCTGGCGCATGTTCGGGCGCAGCTTTCACGGCTTGCTGG
>DRLW01000106.1 GCA_011375275.1 Bacteroidota bacterium | reverse complement strand
ATGAAATTGGCGACTTTCGGGCGCGCTGAAGCGCGCACTACGAACGTCCTCTCTCGTCACACCGCAGTAGTATTCCCACATAACAGCGATTGCTGCTTCAGAGTTGGTTCGACATCCCCCTGGCCCGGCTGCGGGCCGGGCCTGTCCCCCTTCGAAGTGGGACTTCTCCTCTCGTCACACCGCTCCTGCGGTGTGACGCTCCTGTTGCCGCTCCCGCGGCAGTGCACGTGCGCAGCGAAATGCCGCCTGCGTCGCTTGTACGCACCTATACCGAGGGTATTCCGGTACTCCGATGAAATTGGCGACTTTCTGGGCGCGCTGAAGCGCGCACTACGAACGCTTCCCCGGCAGTACCACAAGCGAAATGCGGTACCGCCTGCCCCGTAAGTCGGCCCCCATGCCCGAACCATCATTCCGGTATTCCGGCAGGTGCTTACTTTCTGGCCGGGAGATGGTACTTTTTTCTGAAAAAGCGGAAACGGATTTTTTCCAGCAACCGGTGCCAGCGGTATGTGAAGCGTGATTTTTTCTGCTCCGGGTACGCCTGCCAGCGGTCAGCGATCTCGCTGAAGTATTCATCCTCGGTCAGGTGGCCGAGCCCATGGAGCAGCCTGGAGATAATCGTGATCTGTTGTGGCGTCGCCAGCCGCCGGCTCGGGTGCAGGTCTCTCAGAATCCAAAAACCGGGGTCATACTGCTCCAGGTTTGCCTTCAGGCTGCTGCGCGAGCTGAAATAGAGCGAGCGGATGGCGTGATCATCGAAATAGGTGCTGTAGTCGTGCAGCGCGTGGACGGCAAAAAGAAAGCCGATGAGATCGAGGGAGGGCGGTTTGGTGGCATAATTTTCAAATGCCAGGCTGCCATCCGGAAAGCGGCCGGCGAGACCGCCGTTTTCTGCCGGCAGAAAAAAGATGCGCACGATACGTGCCGCAGCCTCGTCGAAACGGGCATCGTTTTCGAGATAGGCGACGCGCAGCAGCAGGGACAGGCCGAGACCGTGGGCTTCGGCGGTCAGGCGTTTGCCGGGCACCTCATAAAAAGGCTCGGTGGTGTCCGTCGGCCAGGCGTAGAAACTTTTCTGCCAGACGACCATGTTGGCTGTCAGCCATTCAGCCATGCGGATCGCTGTGAAGCGGGCGCGGATATCACCCTCATGCAGGAAAAGGATCAGGTTGTGCAAGCCCCAGGCCGCGATCAGTTGCGGATCAGGTGAGGGCTCCGGAGTCTCCTCACTGGCGATCACCGGCAGCTCGTCGTCGTTCAGGCTGAGGCCCTCGAAGGTATCGAGCCCATCCCATGAAAAGGCATACGCGAGCTCAAAATCTCCCTTGACATTGGCCGGTTGCTTGTGTTCATCGCTGCTGATTTCCCAGGAATTGACGGCTGCGATGCGTGCGGATTCCAGGGAGGAATCCGGAGAGTCGGTGTTCGGAGCTGGCGGTTTTTCAGGCATGGTCATTCGTTCTTTTCGTTATTCCCCGCTGGCAGTGCGATGACAGGCTGTATGCATGATGAGAGAAAAGTGAAAACTCGTATGGCGTATTGCTGCTGTGTCTGCTGCATGTTCGGCCTGCCCGGTCATAATCCGAGCATGTGCCGCAGTGCTGCGCGTTCATCTTCTTTGAAAAATTTTAGAAAATATAAGACTATCGGCAATGAAAATAATAGTACAATCTTACCAAAAAATGCCAGTTCAAAAACCTGTGCCAGTATGAACAACGCGGCCGTGACAGCGATCAGCACGGCCAGACGGCTGAACTCATACGGTACCGGATACAACCGGTGCGCAACCGCATACAGTGCGCCGGTCATCACAGCGTAGCTGACAACCGTGACCCAGGCTGCCGCGTACATCCCGCCCCATGGAATGAAGACCATGTTGCCGATGATATTCGTCAGTGCACCGAGCACGCTGATGATGGCCAACAGCCAGGTTTTTTTGCTCAAATGGATGCCGACGAGAAAATTGGCATAAACTCCGAACAAAATATACGCCAGCATCAAAATCGGGACCACGCCTGTTCCAGCCCAATACTCTTCACCAAAAAGATACCCGCTGCCGAAGCGAATGCGAACGAGATCATCGACAAACCAGACCATGCCGAGATAAAGAACCATGCAGGCGAGCATGTAATAGGTCAAAATACGGGCGAACAGTTTGCGCGCCTCCTGCCCGCTGGCCGTGGCGAGGAAGAAGGGGTGCCAGGCGAAACGAAAAGCAGCGACGAACAGAGCCATGACCATGGCCAGGCGATATCCGGCGCTGTACACGCCGACAGTGGCCTCATCGGTGAAGTGTTCGAGGATAAAGCGGTCGATGACATCCATCAGCACGACGGACAGGGTTGTGGGCAGATAGGGCAGAGCAAAGCGGATGAGATCCCGCCAGAGCGTCGCTGAAAAAGACAGGCGCAGGGATGTGAGCAGCACAGGGAGCAGCGTCAGCAGGGTGAATCCTGAAGCGATGAGGTTTGCCAGAAAAATACCCTCGATCCCCTGACCACGGAAGATGATGAAGTAAATATTCAGCACCAGCAAAACTGCGACATTGAGAACTTTGAGCACGCCAAACCGCACGCTCTGCTCATGCGCCCTCAGGGTGAGAAAAGGGATGATTGCAGCCGTATCCAGCAGAAGGATGAGGTGGCAGTAGCGTATGATCGCCGTCAGCTCAGGGGTATGAAAAAGCATCTCAGAAACAGGGCGGGCGAAGACCAGGCCGGCGACCGTAAGCAGCAGTCCGGTTGCCATGAGGGAAAAGAAGGAAGTGCTGAAGACTGTCTCCGCTGGCAGGCGTCCGGCGTCGTCTTCCCGGTGAATAAAAAAGCGCAGGAAAGCGGAGTCGAGACCGTGAAAATAGAGAATATTCACGATGACAAAGTAGGAAAACGCCAGAGCGTACAGGCCGTATTGAGCGGGTTCGAGATAGTTGGTATAGATGGGCAGGAGCAGAAACCCGAGGCCTCGCGACAGAATATGACCGATGCCGTAGATGGCCGAGTGTTTTGTCAGGCGTTTAATGTTGGCAAACATGGGCTTCCCGGAAAAGTGAAGCGCAAATATATCGTTCCGGCCGGGCAATTGCAAGTGCTTTCCCGGCGCTTCGTTCTCCGGCTGTGCCCGCCCTCTGTGTGCGGATTTCGGGCGTGGCACGTGGGATGATGGCTGCTGTTTTCTGCATAAAAAAACCGGAGCAGCGAACTACTCCGGTTTTTGAGGAGAAGCAAGGAAGACCTTGCAGTGACATGACAAGCACTACTTCAGGAAAAGCATGGTTTTCATCAGCCGGGTTTCCCCGGTCGTCAGAGCGTAATCTCCATTTCTGATCACGTCTTTGACTTTGAGCATGTACACATAGGTACCGGTCGGCACCTGGTTGCCTTTGTTGTCCGTCGCATCCCAGAGCACGGTGTGCTGACCGCTGGCTTTTTCTCCGACAATCAGCGTTTTGACTTCCTGCCCGAGCATGTTGTAGATTCTCAGCTCGATGGTGGCATCTTCCTGCAGATAGAACGAGATTTCAGTCTCGGGATTGAAGGGATTGGGATAGTTCTGTTGCAGGGTGAATTTCTGCGGCTGGGGCGTATTGTCGCTGATGTTCTGCTCCGGCTGCAGGCTTTCAACCAGCACGACATACATGCTGCCGACGTTGGTGGCGTTATTGGCGATATTGCCGCCGAGAACGACCTGTCCGGGTTCCTTGATTGCCTGCCAGACCTCGAAATAGCCGACGCCGTCAGAGACCGAGATGCGCATGGATGTGCGTTCGAAATTCCGCGTCAGCCAGTCCGGTTTCTGGGTTGCGCGCGAGTCATAGCCGATGTAAATGCGTGCCCGTTGCGTCAGAGTGAAGAGGAGGAACGCAGAGCTGGTGTTGTGCCGGTCGTCATTGCGCGTGCGGATCCACATGGTTTTCTTCAGCCGGTCGGGCAGATCGAGAACGCGGTATTGGCGGTCGATGTAATACGGTTCGCCAACGCTGACTGTATCGACTTTGTACTGCGCCGGAAACACATTGCTGACGGTGAACCGCGATCCATCGCTGTCCGTTTTCTTTTCCTGCCCGACTTTCATGTAGGTAAACGCGTTGCTTTCCGCCATGGTGTTCACGCGCGCCGAGCGGTCGGTGATATTCTTGACCGAGATCGTGTATTGTTTGTTGAACTCGTGCGCTGTGGTCGTGAGCACCACTTCACTGCCCGATTCCAGCAACGTGGCCACGTTGACTTTGATGCCATCCGAGATCGTGTAGTTCGCTGTGCGCTCGGCACTCTCCCGAGTCACCTTTTCGGAGTATTTGATATGCAGCGTGGTGAGATCCTGCAGGTAAACTTCGACCAGTTTCGGTGCATCGCGATCTTCCGCGTGGTAGGTGTAGCGCCATTGCACGGCGTTCTGCATCAGATTCCCGGGCTGGGCGAGATCGAGCTGGTTGCGTACGGTTACGGTGTAAGTTTTGTTGTTCTCATGCATGCTGGTGCTCAGGCGCACAGTGCGCAGGTCTTCCAGCAATTGCACCGAACCGATAGTGATAGAGTCGGAGATGCTGTAATTGGAGCGGTTTTCAGCATTGGCGCGCGCCAGCGGTTCGTTGAAGAAAAGATCAACCGTGCGGGCATCGCGGATTTCCGCATTGAGCAGGGCCGGAGGGGCTGTGTCCCTGCCGCTGTCGCCGCCACTCGTTTCCTGCCACAAATAGCTCATCCGTATCGGCTGTTGCAGCACGTTGGGTGGGTTGGCACGATCGCGCAGTCCGGTGATTTCCAGCCGGTAGGTCTTGCCGCTCTGATGCGGCGAAGTGATGATGCTGACCGAGCGCGCATCCCCTCGCAGGCGCACGGATTTGACCTCGATGCTGTCGGAAATACTGTAGTTGGCTTTGTTTTCGGCGCTGCTGACCTCCAGCGCCTCATCGAATTCGATGACAAACCCCTCGGCAGACTGCACTTCGAAACGCGTCAGTGCCGGTGGCTCGGTATCCTGTTGCGGTACGAAAATGCTGACCTCCTGCGACGGCGCTGAATCGTTGCCGGAGGTGTCGTACGCTTTTACGATAAAGTAATAGGTCTTGCCTGCCTCGACGTTGCCGAGGGAAAAACTCGTGCTCCTGCCCAGGATCGTCGAATCAGAATAACTGCGGCTCGCGGTACCATAAAATACCTTGTAGCCGGCGAGGTCGTCCTCTGTGTTCGCATCCCAGGAAACTGTCACAGACTGCCCGGCCTGCAGCAATCCGGTGAAAATCAGGGTGAAGAGTGTTAGCTTGAGTGTCGTGCCCAGGGTGTGATGTCTGGCTAACATTCTGCCCACCTCCATGTGTGGTCGTTCGGTTTCAGTTGTCAATGGTCGAGAGCGTCCTGCTCTTTATGCCGCTTCCGGTAGAGTGTAAGCTCGGCCTGCATTTGGCAAAGCCTGTGCCAGTTTGTTTGTCGTTCTTCCTATCTTGTTGTAAATAATATGATTATGGTTGTTTCGAATTTAAGCCCCGGGCGCTTGCAGAAGCTGTGTATTACGTTTGTGTAATGCATTACCGTATCTGAAAATTAAGCCGCTGTTATGGTTTCGAAATTGTGCTTTGAGCCTGAAAACGCATGGATAGCAGCCGGTAGGCGAGGGGATTCCGGCACGATAAATCCAACCACCCTCACTCTCTCCTCTCGTCACACCGCTCCTGCGGTGTGACGCCTCGGTTGCCCCGCTCCCGCGGGGCAGTGCACAAGCGCAACGAAAAACCGCTTGCCCCCGAACCTGCTACCATGGGAATTCCGGCGCGTTGGCTCTCAGGCACGCTGAAGCGTGCACTACGAACGTTTCTCTCGTCACACCGCTCCTGCGGTGTGACGGCCCTGTTGCCGCTCCAGCGGCAGTGCACAAACGTAACGAGATGCCGCCTTCCCCGCAAACTTTCACCCAAGCCGATAGCCCCGGTACTCCTGTAAAACTGGCGAATTTCGGCGTGCGAAAAATCACGCACTACGAACGTCTCGTCACCTCGCAGTTGTGTTCCCACATAACTGCAATTGCTGCTTTAGAGTTGGTTCGACATCCCCCTGGCCCGGCTGCGGGCCGGGCCTGTCCCCCTTCGAAGGGGGATTTCTTCTCTCGTCACACCGCTCCTGCGGTGTGACGGCCCTGTTGCCCCGCTCCCGCGGGGCAGTGCACAAGCGCAGCGAAATGCCGCCTGCCCGCACTCATTTCTCCTCTAAAAGTTCGAGAATGATTTTTACCACCCTTTTGCCAGCCCGCACTTTTT
>DRLW01000105.1 GCA_011375275.1 Bacteroidota bacterium | reverse complement strand
GTGATTCTCCACTTTGTGCGGTTTTGTCTGAAATTTTTTCTCATCATGCTGTCAGCCGTGTGACGCAGCCGGGGACGCGAGGGGTCCTGATTCCAGCGGGTGAAATGAGGGCGGTCTCCGGGCGTCTCAGTCTGGTCAGCAGAATTCGGTACAGCCGAAACACAACCCCTGCGTCAGCCCGTAAACTCGATCGCCATGCTGGCCCAGGTCAGCCCGGCGCCGACGACGATCAGCGCTACGGTGTCACCGGCCCGGAATTCTTGCCAGTTCTGCGCCAGCACTGTCGGCGCCCCGGCAGCGCCGGTGTTGCCGAATTCATCGACGTTGAAAAAGTGCCGGTCATCGGCGATGGTGCAGCGTGTGCAGACCGACTCGAGCATGCGCAGATTGGCCTGATGGCCGATGAAAAACAAGCGTTCGCTGCTGTCCCGGAATTTCTTCTCGATTTCCCGGTAGCATTTCACCGTACGCTTGATGGCAAAGGTCTGCACGGTCGCGCCTTCCTGGGTGAAATGCCCGACCCGGGGGATCAGGACTTTGTCCCACCCCTGGGGACTGGAGGTGAGGGTGGTGAAAGAAACCTGCGCGCGCGCCGGTACACGTGTCGAAATAACGGCTGCGCTGGTGCCGTCTCCCCAGAGTACAGCCGTGTTGCGGTCGTTGTAATCCACGGTGCGCGTGTTGTTTTCCGGAGAGATGATCAGGATGAATTCAGGCAGTGCGCCGGGGTCCATCATGGAGATGAAGTGCAGGTGTGCGCCGAAACTGGAGCAGGCGGAGTTGATGTCCACAGCCTGGCTGTCGATGCCGAGCTCCGCGGCGATGACACAGGCCTCGGCCGGCGTCACCGTGTCCGGTGAACATCCGCCGGCGATGACCAGCCCGACCTGTTCCGGCGTGATGCCGGCGTTTTTCAGCGCCATTTCCGCAGCCAGTTTGCCGGTGCGGGCATTGCTGTACTGGGCAGCCTCGATGGCTGCTCGGGTGTCTGCGTTTCTCGTTTCGCGGATGTAATCCAGCGGCAGCACCGAACGCCGGGTTTTGATGCCGACCCGTTCGGTGATCCAGTCATCGGAAGTGCCGATGTCCAGCTCTTCGAGAAAGCGGTTGTCGATGATCGTGTCGGGGTGAAAATACCCCATGCCGTGTATGTAAATCATATTATCCACAAATGTGTTCGCCGCCGTCCACACGGAAGATGTTGCCGTTCGCCCATGCTGCTTCATCGAGGCACATCAGGTAAATAAAGTCCGCAACATCCTCGGGACGGGTCAGCCGGTTAAAAGGGTTACGCATTTTCGCCGTTGCTTTCAGATGCATATTCCCCGGAATCAGACGCAGAGCAGGCGTATCGGTCACGCCGGCCTGTACGATATTCGCGCGAATGCCGTAGGGCGCATACTCCAGCGCGATACTGCGGGCAACGGCTTCCAGCGCGACTTTGGCCGCGGAAACGGCTGCATAGCCGCGCCAGGCCACCTCGTTGCCTTCGCTGGTCATGCCCAGAACACGGGCATCCGCAGCAAAGAGCCCGCGTTTAAAAACTTCGCGCACCCAGGTTGCCAGGCTCGTGCCCATGCTGTACACGGTCAGGGCAAAATCTTCGTCTTCGAGGAAATCTTCATTATTATAGGCAGGCGGCGTGGTCACACCGGCCAGGGCTTCTTCGCCGGCATTGAACAGGTTATCGATGGTATCTTTCAGTGTGTTGGCATCGACGCCCAGTTCGCCGGCGAGCTTTGCCAGCAGGGCAGCGTGCCGGTCTTTTTTCTCCGATGTCTGCGGGGCGATCAATTTCAGGTTGCCGTAGGCGATCGAGTGCAGCAGCATACGCACTTTGCCGGTTTCACCCATGGCCTCGCGCAGGCCGCTCAGCACGGTATCGATGCCCTCTGCGGAAAGCGCGTTGACATTAAAGGAGAGAAATTTTACCCCGCTGTTGCGGATCTCATCGAATTCCGGTTCGATGCGTTTCATCGCACCCTTGCGGTCACGGTGTACGATGCAGATATTCATGCCGTGGCGGCTCAGTTTTTTGGCTGTTGCCAGGCCAAAGCCGCTGGATCCCCCGAGAATCAGTGCCCAGTATGTGTCGTCAAAATGTGTCATGTGCAGAGTTTTCCGTTTGATTCTGTGAATGAATTGAAACCTTTACGATAGTCAAAAAGCAGGACAAAAGCAAACTGAATTCAATTCACCTCATGCTTTGATAGCCGTGCCTTTTCATGAGAGGAAGGTCTGCATGATGATACTGCAGGCCGCTGACCGGTACCGCGTGCTGCTCATTTTCAACACAACAATAGCTTGCATTGCAAAGTCGGGACGAGTAAATTGTACGATTCAACCCGATAGCATCGCTAATGAGTTTTTTGCAGGGATGATCGGGAGAAACAGCAGGAGTCTGGCTATCCAGTTTACTCAGCACGGTTGTATCTTTTCAACCAGTTTGCTTGACGATAGCACGTGCCTGCCCCCCAAACCGTCATTCCAGTTTCCCCGCAGGGGAAGACCGGAATCTCCCAGACTCAGGCACGTAACCGAAAAGATGAGATCCCGGCACTGCGCTTCGCCTGGCCGGAATGACACATGCCGGCATCCGGGTCAGGTCCGGTTTGCTGAGTAAACAGGATACCCGGGCAGCAGGAGAGATAATTCTCAACATAATTCGCAGTTAACACCGGCGCGACCGGTTGGAAAATAATGAATGTAGGAGGTATGACCTGATATGAGCACATCAGACCGTATCGTGGTGACAGGAATTGGCCTGGTGACGCCGATAGGGATTGGTATCGAAGAAAATTGGCGTAACTTGATGGAGGGGCGCTCGGGGATCGACACGATTACCCGTTTTGATCCGTCCAATCTTTCGACCCGTTTTGCAGGTGAAGTGAAGAATTTCGACGCAACGGATTATATGGATCGCAAGGAAGTTCGTCATTACGATCGTTTTCTGCACTTTGCAGTCGCTGCGAGCGATCTGGCTCTGCAAGATGCCGGTCTGAACAAAGACTCTCTGCCCTCGGATCGCACCGGCGTGCTGGTGGGCTCAGGCATGGGCGGCATGGAGACTTTTGTCGAGAATACACTGGCTTTGGAAAATCGCGGGCCGAGGCGGGTTTCGCCGTTTTTCGTGCCGGCGATTATCGGCAACATGGCCTCGGGCCTGCTCACGATCCGCTACGGC
>DRLW01000104.1 GCA_011375275.1 Bacteroidota bacterium | reverse complement strand
TCAGCCTGGAAAACTTCTGGTTATCCACTTCACTCTCTGGCAATCAATCGAACTCAGCACTGTTGCATTTTTTCAGCCAGAACGCCAGAGCACTGCACGTGCCTGCACCAGAACTGTCGTTCCGGTTTCTCCACAGGGGAAGACCGGGATTCCCCAGACCCAGGCACGTGACCGAAAAGATGAGATCCCGGTGCTGCCCGGGAAGTTGATATCTGCATCAGGCCCGGGTCAGCCGCGTGAACTGGATAGCCTTTCATCCCGTATTCATGAGCCAGTCATGACACACGGGTTTTAAGGGCATGAATATACAACTCACGGGCACGCGTTGCAAATAATTTCCTGTCCATCGACAAGGATATCTGACAGAGGAAAAGGCAGGGGATACAGGGGTAAACAGGGGCAGGCACGCATGCTGCCGGCGCGGTATTGAAGAGGAGAATTACTGCTGCAGCAAAATTGAGAGGTCAGTCATCCTGTTCGGAGGCCTGCTCATCGGTTTCATTGCGATATTTGACCATGACGATCTCCGTGCCGCTATCGGAAAAATCGAAGGTGACTTCATCCATGAGGGATTTCAGGATAAAGATACCGCGGCCGCTTTCTTTGAGCAGGTTTTGCGGATCAAGAGGGTCGGGCAGGGAGTCCGGATCAAAGCCGGAGCCCTGATCGCGGATACTGAAGGTGACCGAGCGTTCGTTACTTGAGATGTGGATAAAAACGTTTTTGGCAGGATCGAGTTTGTTGCCATGCAGGATGGCGTTATTCACCGCTTCGGTTACGGCGATGGCTATCTTGTCTCGCTCGGCTTCGGAAAAATTCATTTCCTTGGAGACTCTGTCGGTCAGCTCTTCGACTCGTTCGATCTGATCCTGACGGCTCGGCAGATTCAACGAGTATTCTCTGTGCGTGCCTTTATTCGATGACATACGTATAGCCTGAAAATTTCATACACCAGCAGGAGGTTGCGGCACCCGATAGCCTCCGGGAAACGCAGCGAGGCTCCAGCCTTATCGCTGCACGAGACTATCAAAAATCCCACTGGGCCGATAATTGAATGTTCTTAATATAATAGCTTTTGCCGGAAAAGGGAAAGGCCTTTTGCACATTGGCTGAAAAAACCACCATCTGTCCGGTGCTGCCGGCCCAGGAAAAATCGAGCGTCGGGCCGAGGCTGACATGACTGCCCAGGAGATCGCGCTCCAGTTCTCCACCAGGGCCGTCGCGGTAGCGCCAGCGTGTTTGTTTATAAAAAATGGCACCTGCAGCAAAACGCCAGCTCGCCTGCGTCTGCCGGACGATATTCAGGGTGAACCAGTGATTTTGCCACAAACTGCGCGGCCGGGAGGAAAACGTTTCCCAGCGCAAACTGCCGATTTCTTCGATCTCAAATTTGTAGTGCAGCAGCAGCCTGATGCGGGAATTCAGCGGCACAGCCAGCGAATCATCGATAAAAAACTCGCGGATAGCGTAGCTGTTGCGCACGGTCAGCAGCTCGTCAAAATCATAAGTCACATACTGAGCGCGGACCCCTGCTTTCTGCTGAAACACGATCCCGTTTCCCGGCTCGAACACGATCACTGGCTGCAACTGCAGCAGCCGCGACCAGTTATTACGGGCGGAAAGCGAAGGGTCAATATAAACGAAATGCTTTAAAAAAGCAATCATCTGCCAGCGAAACTGCAAAAAGGGAGAAAGCCTGCGCCAGTGCACAAAGGCAGCCTGCCAGCGCTGCTCATCATGTGTGTCCGGGCTGATCTCGCTCGTGTTTGTGTATTCCAGCTTTTCCAGCTCAAAATAGAACCGCAGAGAATCCCGCTGCGAAACGCGGTACTGCACGCGCTGTGCGAGGCGCACGCGTTTTTGAATCAGGTCATAGCCTAATCCGGAAAACGGCCTGCTGAAAGGCGAGAAAGCCGTCGAATCGGTGATATCGTATGTAACCTGTTGTTCCTCTGCATCCACTTCAAAAGCAGCACCCAGACGATCTCCTCTCCAGCGGAGTATCAGCGTATTGCTGATGTCGAAATCATCGTGTCTGCGGCTGCCCGAACTGCTGCCGCTGCGCAGTTGCTCCACCGCAACGGCATCCAGCCCCAGGCGGGTGCGCATGGCAAAATTAAAACGCTCCGACACCCGGTAACGCAGTACGTTATACAGTCCTCTGCTGCGTTTGCGCAAACTCTCCACCCTGCCCAGGCGCGGATCAGAGAAAAAATTGTCGCGCCGGACGAAATCATAATAAAACGCGATCGAATCCACAGTGCCGGGCTGAAACTCGCGCACCAGCACATAATCGATGCGTGCGGTGGCATTTTCACGCTGTTGAAACCGTACCCGCTCCAGCCAGCCACTGAAGCGATGCCTGTATCCGTTGTATGCGACCTCATCGACAGCGAGGGTCAGTGCAGTATAAGCCCCTTTCTCCTGCAACCCGGAGCGCTGTTCGAGTCGCAAACCAAGCTCTGGCTGCACCAGCACAAAGGGCACAGGCTGCCAGCGATTGGCCAGCGTGAGCCCGGACTGGCGACGCTGATAATTGAAGGAAGACAGCTCGTCCTGAAACCAGGTCTGCTGCATGCGTGCCAGCATGGTGTTGCGCGCAGCCAGGGGCTTTTCAAGCTGAAAATAACCGGTGAGATTGTCCTTCCACAAACGGGAACGGCCAGACTCCTGCATGCTGGATTGCAAGTCAAAAGCCAGCGCATACCCCAGGCCGGAATGGTCCCCATTAAGGCCGAGCAAATAACGCCATGCATAGACATCGAGGGTATTAGAAAACCGGGCAAGCTGTTGCGGGATGGCAGGACCAGGCTGGAGCTGTGCCTGTAGCACCAGGGGGAAAAACAAAGCGATGCCGGCACAGAAAACAGCAGACCATTTCATGAATCATTCCGAATCAATCCAATAATATCGCGCGGGCACGGGCAAAGATAAACCCCGCCAAAAAAATATAGCACGGGCAAAGCATTCCCCACTCAATACGACGCCAATAGCAAAACCCCTTGCCAGGAATGCTTTGCCCCAACCCCGGAGCTAAGAAAAATCCCGCCAGGAATGCTTTGCCCCCCCAGAAATCCTTTGCCCAGCCCCTACGCCCTATCCTTCTTCAGCCCCGGCGTGATCGCCCCTCCGGAAATTACCAGCTTGAGAGCTTCCTCGACAGATATATCCAATTCCACGATTTCAGATTTGGGCACAAAGAGCAGAAATCCGCTGGTCGGGTTTGGGGTGGTGGGCAGGAAAACGCTGACGACGTCTTCCTCGAGGGAATCCTGGACATTGCCGCGGGTATCCTGGGTAAAAAAACCAATCGAGTAGATGCCCTTGCGCGGATACTCAAACAAGACGGCTTTTTTGAACACCTCGCGTTTCTCGCCGAAAAAAGCATTGCTGATCTGCTTGATGGCCAGATAAACGCGATTGATCAACGGGATGCGCCGCAGCAAAGCTTCACCGACTTCGATCAGTTTCTTCACGAAAAGATTGGTGGCAAAAAAGCCGACCCCCGTGATCAAGGCGATGAGCGCTAAAAAACCCAGACCGGGCACGGGCGCCAGATTGATGTGCAGATAATCGGAAAGCAGAATGAAAATGACATCACGCAAGATGCCATCCACCATCAGGAAAAGTTTGTAGATGATGAAAACCGTCAGGCTGATGGGCACGAGCACCAGCAGTCCCGTTCCAAAGTAGCGCCGGAAGCGTTTGGCGACTGTATCTTTCGAAGCCGTCTCCATCATTTCTCGTCTTTCTTTTGAATCACGCGCAAAATCTCCTCATCGGGAAGGCCCATATTAAACTTCTCCCTGGCGATTTTTGCCATGAAGCTGCTGTCTGTTTCCAGTTTGCGCAATACGACGCGCAGGCTGTCCTGTTCCAACTGCAAAGCTTCCAGTTCACGCTCCAAAGCCGAACGCTGCTGGTGCAGTTTCCAGTGTTGGATCAACCCATAATCCCCGCTCAAATATAAATACGACAGAAACACGATAACGCAGGAAAGGACTACCCAGGCGTGCATTTTTTTCGCGGGAGCGCGTTTTTTTCTCGCAGATCGTGCCATTGCCATTTCTCTCTTTGGTGATAATCACAGTTGGATTCCGAGTCCGAATCGCATGGCGATGGGGAACAGAGCGCCTGACAGGGTGCACAGCAGGTTGATAGCGTCGTTACCCAGCCAGGGCAAGCCATCGACCAGTTCGGTAGAGCGGCCGCAATGCTCTCTCACCTCCACGTCTTCGGCGCAGACCGGACAGCGGCCACGAAACTGCAGCGTTGCCCCTAACAGGCTGTCGATCAACTGGCCGATGTATCCGGCAACGATGACAAAAAAAATAGCCCGCAGTGAGAGTTGCTCATCAAATGTGAGATTATACGTCAAAATCCCGACAAAAGCAACCGCGCCGGCACCAAGCAGCGCCGCTGACAGACCGATCGGCGTTACCCCGCCGGAGGCGCGCTCTGTGACAAACTCGCCGGTAATGATCGAACGCGGCGTCCGGCCATAGCGCTGGCCGATTTCCGTGGCCCAGGTGTCAGCCGTAGCTGCCGCCAGGGCGGAAAGATAAATCAGGAATACCATAGGGTGAGGCCAGAAAAGAGCGATCGGCACCATCAGAGTGGCGATCCCGCCGTTGGAGATCACCTGCACAGCCGTGCGCCGCGCGCCGCTGCCTTTGCCGCCGTGCTGGTGGTTTTGCTTCTCATATGGCAGATGCGACAGCAGACTCGAGGTGATAAAAAAGACCAGCACCGGCACGCTGTACACCCAGCCACCGAGCCCGAAAATCAACGCACCACTGAGAAAAGCTGCCAGGCTGCCGCTCAAATCCAGCGCCTGCGCGCGATACGCCGCAACGCCGACCAGCAGGGCAAGCACGGTACCGTATATCAGCGGCGTCGCCTGATCCAGATAGACACCGGTAAAGAGCAGCAGCGCACTGAAAAACGGC
>DRLW01000103.1 GCA_011375275.1 Bacteroidota bacterium | reverse complement strand
GAAGAGGAACAAGGTGACAGTCATCACTGGGTTGAAAAACCGATGGCGGGAAAACAGAGTCACCTTGTTGAAAAGCAGCTAATGGTTTTTACTTTTGCTCCGCTTCCTTCGCGCTCTTCGCGCCTTAGCGGTAAAACACAGCTTCGGACCAAAGCTGTGAGAACGGGATAATCAGATTATTTATTCTCATACCAGAAACAATGAAAACGTTCTCGCTCCTGAGTTTGCATATCATCTGTGCTTTTTTTTTGAACCACGAAGTGCACAATGGACACGAAGAAAAACAAGAAGAAAGGTTATGAACTGCTGCCCTGATTTTTCGACTCTTCTGCTCTCTTCGCGCTCTTCGTGATCTTTGTGGTGCAACCCGGCTTCAGCTCTTACTTCTGCTCTGTCTTCTTCTTTTCAAGGTCTTCGAAAGAGACGTTCATAATCGGATAGTGTTGTGCATCGCGGTAGTTGAAATGCCACCATTCCCATTCATAGACCTGAAACCCTTCGGCCTCCATCATCCGGCGCAGCACCTTGCGATGCCAGCGCTGGCGCGCGGTTCCACCGGGATAAAGCGGATAAGCACGCGGAGAAAACTCGTCGTAGCCGCTGAGCATCTCAACCGGCTTGCCGGTTTTGAGGTCATACAGCGTCAGGTCCACGGCAGCGCCACGATTATGAACCGAGCCTTTCGATGGATCAGCAACGAAGTGGCGCAGGCTGTCCGGCGTGGCATCCCAGAACATTTTGGTCACGTACCACGGCCGGTAGGCATCATAAACCAGCAGTCCAAAGCCCATTTTACGCAACCGCTTCACCACCCGGCCGAGGGCTTCTGCTGCCGCACGCTGCATAAAAGCCCGCGGCTTGCGGTAAAACTGCGTCTGCATGAAATTATTGGTGCCAGCGTAACGGATATCGAATTTTATCGTCGCGTCGATCGTGGCGAGATCGACGAGTTCTGGTGTGAACAGCGTTTTCGTAACCGGAGGCCTGGCCTGCTGTGCCTCGCGGCGCAACTCCTCGACAGCTCGCTGGGGAGTGATGGTAAACGTCTGCCCATCTTCCGGCCCGACAGCCCGGCGCTGAAAACGAACCCCTGCTGCAACTGCTTCCGTAACCCGGCCATCATCACCGCGTTTGAAGATGATATTTTCGCCGTGGTACAGGCCATAATCCGGGAAGGCATACACGTCTTTTGCCAGTCGCCGGAGGGGATACAGATAAAACCACTCGATCAACGCGTACAGGCGTGTGCGGTTTTCGAGGATATACAATGTATTGTGATCCCAGCCGTACTCACCGATCAGTCCGCGCAGTTCTTCCTTGATCTGTGGCGGGCGGCGGTCCGGGAAACGCCTGTACCACTGTTTCTCTATGGTGATGAGATTTTCGTCCCGGACGTAAATTTTCGGCCCGAATGCCAGCCGGTCATCGACGATGAGGGTGTCTTGCTGCAGGCGGACTTCGTTGCGCTGGGTGCCGCTCCATAAATAGAGACGCCCGTCAACTTCTTCCAGTTCTATCAACATGTTTTTTGTGGCAAATTTACCGTCAAGCTTTTTTGCCAGCAGGGGTTCCACAGGGCGCGTTTTTTCAGGTTCGGGCAGAGGGCTGCCGGAGCGCAACGCCAGCATGAGATCAAAGGCATAGAGCGAAATACGGCGCAAAACAGCATTGGCAACATCTGCTGTCGTGGCTGCGACAACGCCCAGCTTCTGTTCCGGCAGGGCAATCAGCTCAGTCGCAAAACCGTGAACAGCGCCGACATGCCCGATGCGCTTGTGGCCTTTATAGCTGGAAACATAAAATCCCAACCCCCAGCCGCCCTCAGTGCCCTGAGGCACAAACTGCGGCTGCATCATCTCCTGCAGGGAGGCTGAGGAAATAACCTGTTGCCCCTGTTCGTTTTTTCCCTCATTAAAAAGCATCTTCACAAAAGCAGCCAGGTCTGTTACCGGTGCGTACAGGTTCGCAGCCGGGCCGATGCCATACTCGAAATCCGGTGCTTCGAACGTGCGGCCGTCGTAGGTCCACATCCAGGCAGTCGCAAGTTTTGCAGCGATTTCCGGGGTACGCACAAAACCGCTGTTGTGCATGCCAAGGGGGGTGAGCAGCGCCTCGCGGATATACTCTTCAAACTTCCGGCCGCTGGTTTTCTCCAGAACCCGGCCCAGCACTGTGATCGCTGCGTTGGAGTACTTCACGCGCGTGCCCGGTTTATAAACCAGACTGGTATTGTTGAGACTGGCGACCACTTCAGCCAAACCCGGAGCATGCGGATCAAAATAGCTGCCCACAGGGGGTTCGCGCACAAGCCCGGACCGGTGCGCCATCATCTGGCGCAGCGTGATGCGCACATCAAAGCTGTTTTCCGGGGCAAACTCCGGCAGGAAATTTCGAATATCCGCATCGAGATCGAGTTTATCTTTCTCCACGAGCTGCATGATTGCGATATCAGTGAACAGCTTGGAGACAGACCCGACGCGGTACACCGTGCCGGCAGTGGCCGGCTTCTGCCTGTCGCGGCCGGCAGAGCCAAACCCCTGCGCCCAGACGATCTCCTGATCATCGACCAGCGCAATCGAAAGCGCGGGCAGATTTTTGACCCGCATCTGGTATTCGATGTAATCCTTCAGTTTCGCCACAGCCTGGCTGTATCCCGCTGCCGGGCCGATAGACGGGCGCTCATGGCTGCCACACGCCGCCAGCACCAGCAGACTGAAAACTAAGGCTGTTACCGCATAGCAACTCTTCATTTTTTTCACGTCCTGCCTCCTTATTCTTTCTGTGCGAGCCGGGTGCATGACACTTGTTCGCCGCACCCGGGGGATATGCGATAGGGGAAATTCAAAAAACCTCTGTCACCGGTCTGAACAGGCCGGCAAACCGCGTCAGCACGGTCACGTCAGAAATTTTAACCTTACCGAAAAGATAGGCTGTCTGGGGATTCATGCGTCCGAGCTCGATGTCACGGTATATCGGGGCCTGTGTACGGATGAGACAATCCGGGCTGCCGGCCAGACCAGGCTCAACCCAGCATTTGCCCTCGGCAACATGCACAGTGAAACGGCCTTCAGGCTCATCTTCGAGCTCGATATGCAGCACGATACTCTGGCCCCGGGCCTTGTCCGGCAAAAATCTCTGCGGCAGGCTGGCGATAATTTCACGGGCGCTCATATCCTGCGCCGATTTGTGCCCGGTCTCTTTCTGCCCTGGCTCATCTCCCCCCTGCTCCGGCTGTGGACTTGCCGGGGCGTTTTCTTTCTCCGGCCCCGGCGCTCTCTCCGGCCCGGCCAGAAACAGCGACACCATTCTGCCCAGAAAACCGGAGGTCTCATGCACAACCGTCTTCACAAGCTCCGGCAACACATCCAATGGTTCCTGTGGCCTGTGGCTCTTATCTTCCGGTTTTTTCTTCTTATCCTTCATGCGTCATCTTTCCCTGTTCTGCACAGGACAGCGTTTGATTTCAGACGCGGGACACGGTGAACCTGAGGGTACACTGTACATGGCAGGTGTCCCGCAATGCGCACATGCCGGCTGGCGACGCCATGTTGTTGAGAATAAAATTTTTTCTTTCGATGTCACAGCCGCAAGGGGGAATACTACGTATTCCGACTTTAAAAATCAACATGTTAAACGCATATTCTCAAAAAGCATCCTGCCGGCATAACAGCTCCAAGGCGCAAGGTTGGAGAGGATAAAAACAGTATCACGGCATGGCCGGTACGGCCTTTGTATAAATGGGCGGTGAACTGCAAACAGGCAACGAAAACCTGAATCAACATAACCAATGAGGTAGACCCATGAAACGCCAAAACGTTCTCACCACGACACTGCTCGCTTCTGCTTTTCTCGCGCTGATGACTCTGACAGCATGCGACGCCCAGAAGTCTCTCAATCCTGACGAGCAGACCATCGATCTCGAATCTTCGGAATTTGCCATCTATGAGTACGAAGATGAAATGGCCGGCATTCAGGACGCCAGCATGGAAAACGATATGGCTGTCAGCGACGCCGATCCTCAGGATCACCGGAGCACGGAACGCAACCGCATGCGCGACCGCTTCCGTAACCGCATGAAGCGCCAGGGCATGCACCTGAAAAGAATCCTCCGCCAACTCGACCTGACTGAAGAGCAGAAAAGCCAGATCCGTGAATTTGTCGGGCAGTTCCGTGAATGCATCAAAGAGCCGATCATGGCCTTCCGCGAAGCAGCCCGCCCGATAATCGAAGACGCAAAAGCCAAACGCCAGGAAATCATCGACGCATATAAAAATGAAGAGATTTCCCGAGAAGAAGCCAAAGAGCAGATTCAGGAGCTGGCTCGTGCCAAGCACGAAGAGCTCGAGGCCCTGGCAGAGGAGCTGGGACTGAAGGATTCCATCTGTTCCTGCAAGCAAACCCTGCTCGACAATATCGGATCAATCCTGACCGAGGAGCAGCAGACCACCTACAACAGTTGGATGGAAAGCCTGGATGGCCCCTGCTTCAACGACTCTAACGGCGAAGGATGACACTCCCTCCCCGAAGCGACTACGCAAGGATACATGCCGATCAGGACGATCGCTTTCGGGATTTAAAATAAACAAAGCCCCTGCTGGAGGACCCGGCAGGGGCTTTTTGTTTTGTGCGGATTTCAGCTCTGTGGCGGATGGTGCGTGCCGATGGCCTTAAGCCTTAAGGCCATCGGCTTAAGTCGGAACGGCTGCCGACTTTCCAACTGTCTGCATGGTCAACGCGAGCAGGCGTTGCCGGGAGCCACCGGCACATCGCGTTCATCGCAGTCAGTTTTCCTGCAATCCTGTCGCGCATCCGCAGCCGGGCAATTCAAACCCCAGACCCGGCCCGCGCCAGATAAAAGCCTCGCTGGTTTTGGGATTCTCCCAGTAAAATGGCCCGCGCTTACGCGGATGGTTACCGATCTCATCCATGCTTTCGCTGTCATACAGGCGGCCGTTCACCATAACCATTTTTACATATTCGGTGTTGTGAATATCCTCAAGAGGGTTGCGCTCCAGCACGACCAGATCGGCCAGTTTCCCCGGCTTGAGCGAACCGAGATGATCTTCCATGCCGAGATAGTACGCACCGTTCATCGTTGCACTGCGTAAGGCCTGCATGGGCGTCAGCCCGCCCTGGGCGAGCATCCACAACTCCCAGTGTGCACCCAGCCCCTGAAGCTGCCCGTGAGCACCGAGGTTGACCTTGACGCCGGCATCGGCGAGCCGCTTTGCAGACTGCGATACCAGCACATGGCCGAAATCATCCTCCGGCAGCATCTGCCGGCGCCGGGAGCGCGCATCGACAATCGGGCGTGGGATGAAATTCATCAGCGGCATCTTTTTCCAGACTTCGGAATGCTGGTACCAGTAATACTCGCCCGAGACACTGCCATACGAAACCACCAGCGTCGGCGTGTATCCGGTTCCGCTCGCCGCCCAAAGACGAATCACATCATCGTAAAGCGTGGCGATGGGTACGTTGTGCTCGATACCTGTGTGACCATCGAGAATCATGCTCATGTTGTGAAAGAAGGTCGAGCCGCCCTCGGGCACCACTTCCATTTGCAGCTCGCGTGCCGCCTGAATGACCTGCTGGCGCTGGTTGCGTCGCGGCTGGTTGTAGCTTTTCACCGAAAAAGCACCAACAGCTTTTAAACGGCGCAGGTGCGAGCGCGCATCATCCAGGCTGTTGATCACCGACTTAAAATCACCGTCTGCGCCGTAAATGATCTGTCCTGTGGAAAAAACCCGCGGCCCGACCATGGCCCCGGTGCGAACCATTTCGGCCTGCGTGAAAACCGTCTCGGTATTGGTCGAAGGATCGTGCATGGTGGTGACGCCATAGGCCAGATTCGCAAAATAAGCCCAGCTCTGGCGCGGCAGCAGGCCGGAGTAAAAATGGTTAGCGTGGGCATGCACATCGATCAATCCGGGAATGATGGTTTTGCCTGCGAGGTCGATGACTTCTGCACCTTCAGGAACGGTGACCTCACCAGCTCGCCCCAGGGCTGCTATTTTGTTACCCTTCACGATCAACGTGCCGTTTTCGATGACCTGATCCCCTTCCATTGTGATCAGGCGCGCATTGGTAAATGCAACGGTGCCGCGGGGCACATCTGCGGGCAGCTTCAGTTGGACGGCCAGACCGGTGCTGTCCGGCGGCGGCAGGGTGTCCGGAGCGCCTTCGATAAAAGCAAAACTGCGTTCCAGTTCGCGGGTGAAGTACTCCGGCCCGATCATCCAGTGTAGCTTGCGGCTGTCACCAGACCAGTGCAGATAGTGCCCGGCATCGCGGGTTACGCGTGCCACAGGGATGGCTTTGGTATCCTTGTTCAACGCGATGGCGCGGCCGGTTTTCGGGAACGGTGCGATATAGGCATTGTGCAGCTCGGTAAAAGCAACCCAGTTATCATCCGGGCTGGGCACGATGTGATTGACATACTTCAGGTCAAACAGGGTGCGCGGTTTCGTCCCGTCCGTGCCGATGCTTTTGTAAGCTTTTTTCATGCCACCACCGGTGATAAAATAGACACGCCGGCCGCTGGCATCGAAACGTGGCTCACGGCCCTCCTCGGTAAGCAGCCGCGCGCTGCCGCCATTAGCAGACATGAGATAAATGCCGGGGTTCAAGCCATGGGTAAAACCCAGCACCGCATTGCCCGTGCCTTTGCGGAAGACG
>DRLW01000102.1 GCA_011375275.1 Bacteroidota bacterium | reverse complement strand
TGGACGCGATCAGTCACACCGGTGCTGCGGATGAGTTTTTCGTAGTCGTCAAAATTTCCGTAACACTCGCCTGCGATGACCAGCTCAAACTCCCCCGGAAGCAGGGCCATGCTGCGGATGAGCAGGTCGAGGCCTTTGTAGGTGCGGATGAAACCGAAAAAGAGCAGGATGTTTTTATCAGGCGCCAGGCCGAGGCGCTGTCGTGCGGCAGCGCGGTCGGTCTTTGCACCGAAATGAGAATAAACAGGATGGGGGCGCATGAGCACGCGGGCTTCCGGGCGCAAGCGCTGCAAGTCAGCGGTGACGGCGTTGCTCATGGTGATAAAGCCGTCGTTATGTCTGAGAAAATAGCGCATGAGCGCCAGATCACCGGGGCGTTTTTCATGCGGGATGACGTTGTTGAGCAGCGAGATTACCGGGATTCCGGCTGCCCGGACGCGTGCGGCGACCGTACCCATGGAGGGTGCGAAGAAAGGCATCCAGAATGCGGTCAGCAGAAAATCCGGCTTGCTGCGACGGATCGCAGCCGCGGTTTTGAACCAGCTCAGGGGGGAAACAGAGTTGAGCAGCCGCCGGGTGGGAATCGGGTCTGCGTCATCCGCCCCGGTGACGAATTGCGTCTGGCCGGGAAAGAGGAAATCCGGATACTGCACGCTGAAATTATAGGCGCGGATATCGGCGCTTTTTTCCAGGGCGCGAAAAAGGTTGGCGTTGAATTGGGCGATGCCGCCACGAAAAGGATAAAAGGTCGAGAGAAAGGCGATGTTCATGAGCATGTCACCCGTATTGGCTCGTGCTCTGGGCTGTCACTCTTCATCATCGTCAAAACCGAGGCTTGCCCTGATTTTGTATTGCCGGTTTTCGGCACGGGACTCGGCAAACATCTCACCGATCAGGCCGATAGAGATAAACTGTGTTCCGACGATGATCAGCAAAACGCCGAGAAAGAGCAGCGGGCGGTTGGTGAGATAGCGCTGAAAAAAAATGCGCTCGATGGTCAGATCGAGACTGATGAGAAAGCCGAGGAAGAGCAGAATCATACCGACGCCACCAAAGAAATGCAGCGGCCGTTTGACGTAGCGTGAGAGAAAAATCAGTGTGATCAGATCGAGAAAGCCGTTGAGAAAGCGCGACGGCCCGAATTTGCTCACGCCGTATTTTCGCGCGTGATGCGTCACCACCAGCTCGCCGACGCGGAAGCCGTTTTGTACCGCCAGCACAGGTATGAAACGGTGACGCTGCCCGTATATCTGCACGTTTTTCACCACTTCATTGCGATAAATTTTCAGACCGCAGTTCATGTCATGCAGATTGACACCGGTGAGGGTGCGGGTGACGAAGTTGAACAGTTTTGAAGTCACGCGTTTGATGAACGGATCGTAGCGCTTTTTTTTCCATCCGGAGATGAGGTCGAAGCCCTGCTCGAGTTTGTCGATCAGGTGCGGAATTTCCTCCGGATCATCCTGCAGGTCTGCATCCATGGTGACGACATAAGCGCCGCGCGCACGCGCAAAACCCTCTGCCAGCGCTGCGGACTTGCCGTAGTTGCGCCGAAACTGGCAAACGCGAACACGTGGGTCCTGCTCGCGCAGGGCACAGAGCACCTCGAAAGAGTCATCCGTCGAGCCGTCATCGATGAAGATGATCTCTGTATCAAGGCCTTCTCGCTCCACCACGGCACTGATTTGTGCGTACAGTTCCGCCACAGATTCCTCTTCATTATAAAGTGGAATCACCACAGAGAGGTCGGGCGTATGGTTTTTCTCTTTGCTCGTGCTCATTTCAAGGCTTATTTCAGGCGATATTTTTCTGCATTTTCCGGCACTTTAAAAGTGAATTCGTTCGCCGGCAGCTTTTTGTTGACGGTCAGCTTTTCATAAAATACCGTCAGGCGTTCATGGGTTTCCTTGCGAAAAATCTGAATATATTTCGGCAGCCAGGCGCCATCGATCTTGCGAAACGTGCGGAATTTCTGTACAGCGATCTCCTTACCGTTGGGGGCCAGCAGAACAACTTTTTTGACGACGAACCTGGCCGGATCGATCGTCACTTCCAGCATGTCATCGCCGGATTTTTTGCGCAGAACATAGTCGTTATCACGGATGCTCGCTTCGGTATCCGGCGTCCAATCGAAACGATAGGTGCCTGTAACCGCATCGATCAGCTCCCGGTGTGTCACCTGCATGCGGAAGAGCATCAGTCTGTTCAGTTTGTCCGAAGGGCCGGTGTAAAAGACATTTTCAAAGGGAGAATAGTGTGCAAAACGGGACCCGTCTGCGAAGAAAAATCCGACATCCATGCCCAGGGCTACCTGCGCCACGATCAGCACCGAGTCTGGTTTGCGGACACGAATTTCGACCTGGCCTTTGAAATTCTGCTCCGGTGTCTCCACGGTCAGGTGCCCCTTGCCATAGAGGGTTGAAATTTTCATCTGGTTTTTCAGAACACGGGCAAGGACCTTTTGCGGTGGATTGGAGTTCAGATCAGCGACGACGGCGCGTGAGGACAGGGCACAGCCTGTGGCTGAAAAACCGGCGATCACCAGCACGGGGAGCAGAAGGGAAAGCTGATTTCTGTGCATTTTCTTCCTGTAACGATATGATGTGAAGTCTTCCCTCGGGCGGCAAGCCGTTGTGGTATTTTGTACGCATGAAATCAGCTTCCGGCCTCTGGTACACATTTTTTGTCTGACCGAGATGCATTTTCCGGTGCAGAACATGCCGCTCATCTCGCCGTATCGTGCGGGCAGGGATGAACAGCGCGGCGTTGCAAACTGAACTCTTCCGGTGAAGCGCTTGAATGAAAGTGCTGAGCAGCGGGTGCTTCGCGAGGTGATGCGAGTCCTCCGGAATCACGGTATCCCCTGTTGCGGGAAGGCCCTACTCGACCTTTTTCCCGAGCTTGATCTGCACCGACTCGCGTTCGGCGTCCAGCTCCAGTGCTTTCTGCCATGCCTCGCGCGCCTTGTCGGCTTTGCCCATGGCCTGATAGATATCACCGAGATGTTCCCATACCTCAGCGCTTGTGTCGCGTATGCGCAGGGAATGCAGGATCAGTTGTTCTGCCTCCTGCTGGCGGCCGAGTTTATACAGAATCCAGCCCTTGGTATCGAGAAAAGCGCCATTTTCGGGGTCTTTCTCCAGCGCAGCGTTAACCAGCTCGAGGGCGCGTTCGAGCTGAACGCCGCGGACAGCGAGACTGTAGCTGTAATTGTTCTGGATGACCGGGTTGTCGGGCTTCAGTTGCAGGGCGCGTTCATAAAGAGAATCGGAGAGCTCATAGTTGCCCATGTCGCTGTAAATCGAGGCCAGCAGGCTCATGGCATTGACGTCGGTGGAGTCGATGCGCAGGGTTTTCTCAAAATAGGGCGCAGCGTCGCGGCTGTTGCCCATGCTGCTGAGCACCAGACCGAGCAGGTAATTGGCGTTGCGGTCGTCCGGAACCATGCGGTGCGCCTTTTTCAGCGTCTCCACAGCCTGATCCAAACTGTCGAGACGAAAATAATTCTCACCGAGAAGCAACCACAAAAGCGGGATATTACCGTTCAGGTCTGCGGCCTTACGCAGATACGTGATGCTGCCGGGCAGATCGCCCTTTCTATAAAAAAACTGTCCCAGGTTGTAGTACGAGCGCCAGTCGTCGGGGTGCGACTGCTGCAGTTTTTGATACAGTTCCATCGCCCGGGTCGAGTCACCCTTTTCAAAATAAAGGTTTGCTAACTGGGTCATGTTTTCAAAATCGCTCGAATCCGCGCTGACAGCCTGCTCGT
>DRLW01000101.1 GCA_011375275.1 Bacteroidota bacterium | reverse complement strand
GGCGCGAGTGGAGAACTTTTGATCTCGTCCGCTCGCAGAGAAGTTCGTCGGGCGCTTTCTGAGGCACGTCTAGCCGCATCATCTCTTCACTCTGCTCAAGCGGTGTGACGCCATCTCACGACGCTCCTGCGTCGTCGCGCCCGAGCCGAATCCAGCACATTTCCAGCGTTTTGAAAGCTGTCAACTCATGGCCGGATTCATGGCCTGCAGCCATCGGGTTTGCAATAATATGAGATTTTTCAGATAAGTCCTTGACAGCGCCCTGCATATTTATTATATTCCACGCAATTTCTTACACCAATGCAAAAAACGGATAACATGAACCCGACCTTCTTCCACAACAGCGCGCAGTATTTTTGGTTCTGGCGTTTTTATTATTACACCGGAAGTGGGAAGGGTGTGTCCTGAAATCATGTTGCCAGATACTGTGCAGTAATTTTTCTGATTAACGACATCGAATCCCACCCCGAACTGTTTTCGCGGTGGGATTTTTTCGTTTCAGCCCTGCGAGCCGGTGCGCCGCGTTCGCGAATTTCAAGAATGGGACAACTGCTGATGGATTTTATCCAGCCTCCTGACTTCGAAAGCTTCCGCCGGCTTGCCGGGCAAGGCAATGTGATTCCCGTGGCCGAGTCACTGCTGGCTGATATGCTGACGCCGGTTTCGGCTTATCTGCGTTTATGCCGCGATGATGAGCCCGGTTTTCTGCTCGAATCCGTCGAAGGCGGCGAGAAAGTCGCGCGTTATTCTTTTCTCGGCCGTGCTCCGCGGGAACAGATTTCCTTTGATGGCAGGCGTGTCGTGGTGCAGCGCGACGGGCGGGAGCACAGCCACAACACCGATATCTTCACCTGGCTGCAGCAACGCTTGCGCACGTTTCGTTTTGTGCCCAATGCCGCTCTGCCCCGCTTTTCCGGCGGTATCGTGGGCTGGTTTGGCTATGAAACCGTGCGCCTGCTCGAAGACCTGCCCGCGGACAATCCTGCTATCGAGGGCCGGCCGCTGGCCCGTTTTGGCCTGTACGACACGGTGCTGGCTTTCGATCACCTGCGCCAGCAGATCATCATCATCACCAACGCCATTCTCGAGGACGGCAGTGATTTGCGCCGCAGTTATCAGGCAGCGCTCGCCCGCATCGATGAGGTGAAGCAGCGTCTGCGCCAGCCCGCGCCGCATAGCCACAGCCAGCACAGCGCGCCTGCTGATGTGCAATCCAATTTCAGTCAGGCGCAGTTTGGCGAGGCTGTCGAGAAGGCGCGGGCGTACATCCGCGCCGGGGATATTTTTCAGGTGGTCATTTCCCAGCGCTTTTCGAGGCGAATTCATACCGATCCTTTTGAGATTTACCGGGCCCTGCGGCTGGTCAACCCCTCGCCGTATCTCTATTTTCTGCACCAGGGGCCGGGGGATGCCATCATCGGCTCCAGCCCGGAAATGCTGGTGCGCGTGGAGGAAGGCACAGTCACTGTCCGGCCGATCGCCGGAACGCGGCCGCGCGGGCGCACGGTTGAGGAAGATGCTGCCCTGGCCAGAGAGCTGCTCGACGATGAAAAAGAGTGCGCCGAACACCTGATGCTCATCGATCTCGGGCGCAATGATGTCGGCCGGGTGTCGCGTTTTGGCAGTGTGCAGGTGACTGAGAAGATGATCATCGAGCGCTACAGTCATGTCATGCACATCGTTTCGGAAGTGCGCGGCCGCCTGCGTCCCGAGCTGGATGCCATCGATGCGCTCAAAGCCTGTTTCCCGGCCGGCACGGTTTCCGGTGCACCCAAGGTGCGCGCTATGGAGATCATCGAAGAGCTGGAGCCGGAGCGGAGAAATATTTACTCCGGCGCGCTGGGCTATCTCGATTTTTCCGGCAATCTCGACACATGTATTGCGATCAGGACACTTGAAGTTCAGGAAAATACGGCGTATTTTCAGGCCGGCGCCGGGATCGTCGCCGATTCTGTTGCTGAGCGTGAATTTCAGGAGACGGTGCATAAGTCCAATGCCCTGCGCCGGGCTATCGCTCTGGCAGAGAGTGGCCTTCAGGCGTTGCAGGATGGCTGAGTCGTGTGGTACGGTGGCGGCGACGCCGGCGCGGTGTGACGAATGATAAACGTTTGTAGTGCACGATTTATCGTGCCTGATCGGCTCAGGCTGCGCTGCCATCTGTTTTGCTGAAGCTACACCCATTGTTGGGGTGAGATGTAAGGTGAAGATCGTTGAAGCATGTGGTATGGTGGTGGCGACGCTGGAGCGTCGGGGGTGGCGTCACACCGCAGGAGCACCGTGACGAGGCAGATGAGGTAACTGAATGAGGAGCAGAGAGTTGAGGAATATTCTCGGAATCGATATCGGTGCTTCGGGTATCAAGGGGGCGCCGGTGGATACGCAAAAGGGACGGCTGCTCGAGCCACGGCACCGCATCGTCACGCCGCAGCCGGCGACGCCGGAACGCGTTGCCGAGACGGTGACCGCACTGGTGCGGCATTTTGACTGGCAGGGCACAATCGGGATCGGTTTTCCGGCTGTGGTGCAGCAGGGCGTCGTACGCACCGCCTCGAATATCGACCGCAGTTGGATCGGCTGTGACGCGCGTGCGCTGTTCAGCGAAGCCACGGGCTGCGATGTTCAGATCGTCAACGATGCGGATGCCGCCGGGCTGGCGGAGATGCTGTTCGGAGCTGGCAGAAACCATCGCGGCGTTGCGCTTGTGGTTACGATCGGCAGCGGGCTGGGCACGGCGATCATCAGCGATGGTGTGCTGGTGCCGAACACCGAGCTGGGGCACATCACGCTGCATGGCATGGCGGCAGAAAAATATGCCGCTGATTCGGTACGCAAGAAAGAGGATTTGTCCTGGCCGGAATGGGGCAGGCGGTTTAACGAGTACTTGCAGGAAATGGAGAAACTCATCTGGCCGGATTTGATCATCCTTGGCGGTGGCGCGAGCAAAAAGCTGCACAAATTCTCCGCGCAGCTCGACGTCCGGGCTGAGGTCGTTGCCGCAGAGCTGCGCAACGAGGCCGGTCTGGTCGGTGCAGCAGCGCGGGCGGGTCTGCGCCAAAAGCCTGATGACACGGTACAAAAAACAAAAACCTGACCTGAGCGATGTATTTTTACAAAAAAGCATCTTGTTATCCCGTTCTCCCAGCTTTTGTCTGAGGCAAGGATTCACCACGAAGGCCACGAAGAGCGCGAAGGATACTGAAGTGTCGTAAAAAAAACAGGACCAGCAGTTTTCTGCCTTTCATTTTTTTCTTAGCGTCTTTGCGCCTTGGCGGTTCAAAAAAATGCTCAGATGACATTCAAACTCAGTAGCCAGAACGTTTCCAGCGTTTCTGACATGAGAATAAAAAAGCATCTTGTTATCCTGTACGCACAGCTTTGGTCTGAAGCCGTGTTTCACCGCGAAGGCGCGAAGAGCGCAAAGAAAGACTTTATTGGTTTTTTCCCTTTGCGCCCTTGGCGTCTTGGCGGTTCAATCATTCAAAATTCTTTTTTTCACCGCAAAGACGCGAAGAACGCGAAGAAAAGCTTTTTTGTTTTTCCATGGCGCCCTTGGCGGTTCAAAAAAAATGCACAGATGCCATTCAAACTCAGCAGCCAGAACGTCTCTATCGTTTCTGGTATGAGAATAAAAAAG
>DRLW01000100.1 GCA_011375275.1 Bacteroidota bacterium | reverse complement strand
TCTGCCGCAGGGACTGCACGGGGCGGTTACCGGACTGCTGCTCGGCCTGGCTCGCGCTGCCGGCGAAACCGCACCGATCATGTTCATCGCCACGGCTTTTTCCGGCGTCGATATTCCCGGGACTCTGCTGGAACCTGTCAGCGCGCTGCCGACTCATATCCTCGCACTCGCTCAGCAGGCGAATGACCCCCGGGCCCTGCAAAACGGCTGGAGCGCCAGTCTGGTTCTGTTGAGCCTGGTTCTGCTGTTGAGCAGTGCCGCTCTTTACAGCCGGGTTAAATTCAACCTGCGAAGATCGTGAGATGGGAATCATTCGTCAGTCGCTGCTGTTGATAATTCAGACCTAACCTGAGTGATTGGTTTATTATTTGAAACCAAAGAAGCAGCAGACAAAGCTGTTTGAATGGATTGTTCCATTTGATTTTCAGTACCTGTTATCAGGTCGTCTATGGATATTTTTATCTCTGTCTGCCCTCATTGTGCCTGGTGATTCCGTCCACTCAGCTTTGGTCTGAAGTCGGGTTGCACCACGAAGGGCACGAAGAGAGCTGAAGTGTCGAACAAATCGGGACCAGCAGTTCCTGGCCTTTCTTCTTGTTTTTCTTCGTGTCCATCGCGCACTTCGTGGTGCAAAAAAAAGCACAGATGATATTTGAACTCATGAGCCAGAACGTTTCCACTGTTTCTGGCATGGGCATGAAAAGACCATCATGTTAGTCCGTTCCTTATCAAAAAAAGGTCGCAGCACAATGCAAACACGATCGCGAGCTCCCCTGCACATCGTTCATCCACAGGCTGGTTCATCAGACGAAGCGCTGGTCGCTGTTCAGGGTTTTCATGTCTGGTTTCACAAGCATCACGTGCTCAACGATGTCTCCGTAACGTTTTTGCGCAACCGCATCAACTGTATCATCGGGCCCTCCGGCAGCGGTAAATCCACGCTGATTCGCAGCCTGAACCGCATCAATGACGATGTCGATGGCTTTGTGTGCAGAGGGTCGGTGCGTTTCCACGATGAGGAAATTTACGCGCAAACAACCGATGTCACCCGGCTGCGCACGCGCATCGGTATGGTTTTTCAAAAGCCGTGCATCTTCCCGACTTCGATCAGCGCCAATGTGTTGTTTGGCGCCCGCCATGTGCGCGCGATTCCTGCCGGGCAGCAACTGGAGCTGGTGGAAGAAAAACTGCGTGCCGTCTCGCTCTGGCAGGAAGTCCAGCACCGCCTCGACGAACCAGCAATTTCCCTGTCTATCGGCCAGCAACAGCGCTTATGCCTGGCCCGTACTCTTGCTGTCGAGCCTGAGGTTATCCTGCTCGACGAACCGACCTCATCTCTGGACCCTGTGTCCACCCGCGCGATCGAAGAGCTGCTGCTGGACCTGAAACAGAACTACACCATCATCTTCGTTACGCACGACATTCTGCAGGCGAAGCGGATCGCAGACCAGCTCATCTTTCTCTGCAACGGACAGGTGATCGAACAGGGCGAAAAGGAGACGCTTTTTCGCGCAGCGCAGCGACCGGAAACGCGCAGCTATTTGAATGAAGAGTATTGCGATTGTTGAGCGCAGCACAGGGAGTGAGTTTTCAGACTGCATAAGAGCGGGATGCCCCTGCGGATGAAAAGGAGATCATCCCCGCAACCAGCCTTTCCCGCTGATACCGGCAAGGTTTTCTGCAACGGCACGCCCCGGGGTTCGTCTTTCAGTCAATGATTATCAGATGCCATGCAGCCGGAAAGGCTGCACAGATGACTGAACCGATTCTGGAGAGAGTTATGCCGCGTTTATTGCAGAAGTTCCTGTTCACCGGTGCGCTGGTGCTCGCATTCGTATGGCCCGCCCGCGCGCAGGTCAGCCTTGATTATTATTTACCTGCCGGGACCAGTTACGACTCCCGCGTACCCTCACCGCAGCAGTTTTTCGGTTTTCAGGTTGGAGAGTGGCACCTGCGCCATGATCAGCTCGCTGCCTACATGCGTGAGCTGGCAAGAAGCTCCGACCGCGTCACCCTGGTCGAATACGCCCGAACCTATGAGCAGAGACCACTGCTGCTGCTGACCATCACCTCACCGAAAAATCATAAAAACATCGATAATATCCGTGCCCGGCATCTCGCCCTTACCGATCCGGCTGCAGAGGAAATAGAGCAGTTCGATGGCATGCCGGTCGTTGTCTGGCTTGGCTACAGCGTGCATGGCAATGAGCCGAGCGGCAGCAATGCCTCCTCGCTGGTCGCCTATTATCTCGCTGCTGCACAGGGCGAAGAAGTGGAAGCCATGCTGGAGAACGCCGTAATTCTGCTCGACCCGAGCATCAACCCGGACGGGCTTGGCCGGTTTGCCCAGTGGGCAAATATGCATAAAAGCAAACGTCCGGTTGCAGACCCGAATATACGCGAGCATCGCGAAGACTGGCCCATGGGGCGCACCAATCACTACTGGTTTGATCTCAACCGCGACTGGCTGCCTCTGCAGCACCCGGAATCACGCGGCCGTATCGAGCAGTTTCAGCGCTGGCTGCCGAACGTGCTCACCGATCATCACGAAATGGGCACGAATGCGACCTATTTTTT
>DRLW01000099.1 GCA_011375275.1 Bacteroidota bacterium | reverse complement strand
GCTGGACTTTTTCAACATGGAAAACCGCGTTTTTTCGCCGCCGGAGCTGCAATCGGAACGCAACGCAGACCAACCGGGCGCCTCACTGCTCGGCGAAACCGGCAGCACAAACTCAAACCTGTATCTCAACCTGACACACACCCTCAACATCAAAACCGATGTTTCGCTGCGTTCCTCTGCAGGACTGCAGTATGAAAATCAGGATTTGAACTACCTGCTGACCGAGGCCCGCGGCCTGATCGTGACGCAGAAAAACGTTGACCAGGCAGCGAGCATCAACGCCTATCAAAACCGCCATATCCAGCGCGAGCGCGGTTTTTATATTCAGGAAGAGCTCGATCTGCAGCAGAAAATCTATCTGACCCTCGGCATGCGCGGCGACGCCAGCAGCGCGAACGGCGACGTCGATAAATATTACCTCTTCCCCAAGGCTTCAGCTTCGGTCCGGCTTTCCGAATATGGTTTCTGGAATTCTCTGGCCTCGCTGTCCAACGAATTCAAGTTGCGCGTCGCCTACGGCGAAACCGGTAACCTGCCGATCGTCAACGCCAAATTCACCTCACTGACGCCGTTGAACACCGGCGGTCTCGCCGGCCTGCTGCCCTCCACGCGCCGTGGCTCTGCGGACATCCGGCCGGAGCGCACCAAAGAGCTCGAAGTCGGCTTCGATGCCGCCTTCCTCGACGAAAAAGCGTCGTTGAACTTCACCTGGTTCCGCCAGGACGTCAGCGATCTGTTGCTCTTTGCTGATCTGCCCGCCTCCTCCGGCTTCACCGAAGAAGTCATCAACGGCGGCGAAATGGAAACCAGCGGTATCGAGCTCTCCCTGGGCCTGATTCCGATTCGCACCCATAAGCTGACCTGGAATTCGCGGGTCAATTTCTACAAAACCCGTTCGACCATCACAAAACTGCTCGTCGATCCGTTCAACAAAGGTGGTTTTGCCACGTTTCTCGGCACCTACCGCATCCAGGAAGGCTGGTCGCCGACCTCGATCGTTGGCTCGGAAATGGTTGAACTGCCCGACGGCAGCAAAGAGCATAAAATCCTCGGCGATGCCACGCCGGACTTCACGATGTCGTTCAACAACAGCTTCAAATTCAAAAACGCCGAGCTCGTCTTCCTGTGGGAATGGCAAAACGGCGGCGCTGTCATCAACCTCGGCAAGCTCATCACCGACCTGGGCGGTACCACGGCCGACTATGATGAGACGATCACCGTCGATGGCCAGACCATGCGCATGGGTGATTATCGCCTGAGCGTGCTCGGGACGCAGACCGCGCCCTATATCGAGGATGCCAGCTACTGGAAACTGCGCGAACTCAGCCTGAACATCAACGTGCCAAAAACCTTCTATGCCCGTTTCATCGGTGATGCTGTCAGTTATTTGAAAGTCGGCATTGCTGGCCGCAACCTGCTGATGTTCACCGACTACAGCGGCTATGATCCGGAAGTGAGCCAGTTCGGCAACGTTGCAATCGGCCGCCAGGTGGATACGATTCCGTATCCGTCCTCGCGCTCATTTTATTTCAATATTTCTTTTGGTATGTAATGTAACCTGAAGAAGCCACCGGCTCGAAAATATGGTTCATCACCATACATAAACAGGTTACACACACAAAGAAGCGTTATTTATCAGTTCGCCAAATACGTATCCAAAGAGAAAGTTTTTCAGTTATCCCCCACTGCTGCCTGCTCTGCGAGCATGCACAGGCGGGATACTCCAGAAAGGAAAGAAAAACGATGAAACACATAAAATCCACACTTTCGCAAAAAGCGGCCCGGCGGCTGGCACAGGCTGGCATTGCCCTTGCTCTGCTGCTGACAGTGGGCTGCGGCACGCTGGATATCGCCAATCCCAACGCCCCGATCGTCGAGGACGCGACCATCCAGAGTCTGGTTACCGGCACAGAAGCCGGCATGCGCCTGGAAATGGGCATCTACCTTCGCGTCGTCAGCATTCTCGGCCGCGAAGTCTATTACTTCGAGCCGGCGGACCCCCGTTACACAGGTGAGCTGCTTTTCGGCACCGTGGACCCGGGCGGTTTTCTGCTCAACCGGCCCTGGTCGGCGCGTTATCGTACGATCGCCAACTGCAATTTCCTGCTGGAAAAAGCACAAGCTCTCTCCGGAGAAGCAAAAGCCGGCGTCGAAGGATTTGCCAAAACCGTCATCGCCTATCAGCTTCTGCTCAACCTGAACTATCTCGATGAAAACGGCATCAAGCTCGATTTCACCGGTGATCTGGACGCGGGTTTTGCCAGCAAGGCCGATGCCTTTGCCACTATCGAAACTCTGCTCGATGAAGCCCATGCCAGCCTGGGCAGTGCGGGTGCTGCCTTTCCGTTCAAGCTCACGGATGGATTTGCGGATGGCGGATTCGATACGCCTGCCGGTTTTGCAAAGTTCAACCGTGCGATTCGGGCACGTGTCGCCGTGTACCAGGGCAAATATAACGATGCTCTCACTGCCCTCGGCGCGTCCTTCGTCGATCCGGGCGCTTCCCTCGATCTCGGCGTCTATCACCTCTATGGCACCGGCCTCGGGGATCAGACCAATCCGATCTTCGAAAACCCGGACGCTCCGTTCGTCAAGCTGATGGGCCACCCGACTTTTGCTGCCGATGCCGAGGCCGGCGATGCCCGCTTCAGCAATAAAGTACGGGTTCGCGCTGAGGCGACGACCTTTGATAACCTGACCTCCAACCTCGGCGTGACCCTGGCGACGAGCTCGACCTCCCCGTTGCCGGTGATCCGCAACGAGGAACTGCTGCTGTTGCGCGCTGAAGCGAACATCGGCCTGGGCAACTATGCTGCCGCTGAGGCAGATATCAACGTCGTGCGTGCCGCGGCCGGTTTGGGAAATGTCACCCTGACAGCAGACAACGCCCTGACGCAACTGCTGTATGAAAAACGCTATTCCCTGTTTGGCGAAGGCCATCGCTGGATCGATATGCGCCGCTACGGTAAACTCGGCGAGTTGCCCATCGACCGGCCGGCGACCGACAACATCATCGATAAACTGCCGCGGCCGGAAACCGAAGTCAAAGAAGGCGGCTGATCCGGCCCCCGAAATTTTTTACCCGGACACGGGCAGTCATAAAAAAGCGGTGTGCCATCCGGCCACCGCTTTTTTGTGTTCATGCAATGATGGATACAGAGTCCCCCTTTTGCTTCCACTGGTTGGAACCTGCCGTCGGCCTGTTTGCATGCATCAGGAGGCTTGAAAATGCCATGTGTTACCTTTCACGACCAGCGGCAGCAGGACACACAGTTCTCGTTTTGAATTGTCAAAAAATCTCCGTAGCGTTAAACCATAATCTGCCGCCAGCAAGAAGGCGCGGCG
>DRLW01000098.1 GCA_011375275.1 Bacteroidota bacterium | reverse complement strand
TTGACAACATAGGAATCGCCCTGGGCATCGATCGGCTGCAGGCCGGTTTGCGTGTTGTCGTTGACTTCGAAGACGCCCCAGTCATTGCCGACACCGCCATTGGTGAAATTGCGGCTCGACTGGATGACTGAGTACTGGTCTTCCGGCCCGGGGTGCTGGATGGTGCCGTCCGACAGGGAAGGAGGAACGTTGAACTGCAGCGTCGTCGCTGTGGCGGTATCCAGGCAGTGCCCGGCTGTGGCGATAACGCCGTTATTGATCAACCATGCTGTACAGCCGACGTTGACGATGCGGCCTGCACGCGGATCACTCGATGGGACACGATCATCGACGAGATCGCAAATCGATTCGATGGGTTCGCCGCCGACATATTCACCGACCACGACCTCTTCGAGCTGGAAAGACAACCCCTGGTCTCCCGGCGCTACGTAGAGCGTCACTTCCACGGCATCGCCGTTGAAATATGCGCTGGTGAACTGCCACTCTGCTATGGTGCGTGCATTCAACGTTTGCACAGCGCCATCTTTCAGTGAACGTATAGTGAGATAACTGCTGTTGCCCAGGGAGACATCTCCAAACTGCAAGCGCAGCCACGGTGCCTGGGGAATGCGTATGGTGTGTGTGATTTTCGCTTCTGCCTGAGCCCCTGCGACAGCCTCTCCGCTGACGACCGGTGAGTCCCACTGGTAAGGCTCGACGCGTTGCGGTATTTCCATCTGCTGAGCGATGAGCGGCATGCTCAGAAACAGGAAATAACCCGCCAGGGTCAGAGTCAATCTGCTAACTGCTTTCATGAAGATCCTCCGTTTGGGGTGGTTGATAAGCAAGGCACCGTGCGCGGCAGTGCCATCGATGAAATGCGGAACTGCATTCTGTACGATATTTTTTTTGCAATGTCCAGTAATTTCTACCGGAAAATCTTCGGGCAGGAATCGCCGTGGTTCGCGGGCAGGGGGGAGGGAAGCGCCAGGCTCTCTCATACTTCCTGTTTTTCTTGCAGGAGGGGATAAGCTGAGGCGGGCTGCTGTTTGCGAAGCGAGCCGCCGGGTGGCTTGCGGGCGTACCGCGGTTCGCCACCCGTGCTAAACTCCCGGTGCTCCTGCAGCTCCATCTCACCCGGAGTTGCAGGAAACACCGGCTCAGGCCGGATGCGGCAGCTCAGGGTTTACGGTATATTCAAACTGTTTCCTGAACTCATCGGGACTGAGGCCTGCGATGCCGGCAAATTTTTTCAGCGTTTTTTCGTCTTCAAAATCTTCCGGCAGGAGCCTGAGCATGTAGCGCAGGCCGATCTTGTATTTTTCCGATTCGATATCCACCATTCTGATTTTCGTCTTGCCTGTTTTTGGGTCGAGCATGTTTTTGAAAAACAGAGGAACGAAGCGCCCCTCCTGTATGGAGACCATGGCAGCGTTTCCACCTTCGAGTATAAATTCAGCGGCACAATGTCCGAGATCGCGGGTGTACTCCATGTCAAAGGGAATCGGATCAGCGCAGCGCAGCTCGTAGCCGATATTTTTGCCGATGATGGTCATCTTGATGTTGAGCTCGTTCAGACGGTTGAGCACCGCGCGTTTCACCAGCGAGTTAAAATTGATCTCCGCCAGGCGGATGTGACCATGGGGATCGCGTTCGACATCATCCATGGCCTGAATTTCCTCGTGGTCGAGCAGCTCGACCAACCCCTCAGCAAGAATGGCGACACCGTCTTTGCGGCCATAGCTCAGGCGTTTGATCATCGCACCGACCAGGATATCGGCGAGCTTGCGCATCGTCAGTCTGTTCGCGCCCTGAAATTCTTCCGGAATGATCGACAGGGTTGCCCCAGCAGCTTTGCCGATCCCCAGCGCCAGGTGTCCTGCCTTGCGTCCCATGGAGATGACGTAGTACCAGCGCGAGGTGGTATGCGCATCGACCATCAGGTTTTTGACCAGATTGACCCCGACGTGCCGTGCCGTCTGAAATCCGAAAGTCGGCATGCCCTGCGGCAGGTCGAGATCGTTGTCGATGGTTTTTGGCACGTGCACGACGCGAATCTGGCCGCCGGCGTGTTTTTCGATCGTCAGCGCCGAAAAAGCGGTGTCGTCACCGCCGATGGTAATCAGCTTGTCGATTTCTAATTTTTTCAGAGATTCGATGCTCTGCTCCAGGTGTTCGGCTTTCTTGGTCGGATTGTCCCGCGCGATACCCAGCGCTGAACCACCGGAGAAATGCAGACGGCTGACGTCCCGAATGGTCAGCGGGCGGCTCTTTTCGATGTCGCCGCGCATGATATGCTTGAAGCCGTCCTGTATGCCGATGACTTCAACTCCGTCGAGGATAGCCCGGATCGTCGCCGCCCCGATGACGCTGTTGATGCCGGGAGCAGGCCCACCTCCGACGAGGATGCCCAGTCGTTTCTTTTTCATTGCGATATGCTCCTGATTGATCACGATTTATTCGTTGGAAGAAAAAGCAGCAAAAGAAGCTGTGTGCAGCGATTGCTGCGTTCAATTTTCAGTATCTGCCGTCAGGTCGTCATGGATATTTTGTTGTTTGAATTTGGTCAGAAGCCAGGTTGCACCGCGAAGGCGCGCTACACCCGGCCCCACCTCGCGCGTACCGCGACATTTATGTCGCGTCCCAGCCACCCCGCAAAGCCTCCTGAGATAACGGAAAGTATCGTACCACGCGAGATGAATGTCGCGGTACATCCGGGCCTCCTCGCGCGTATCGCGACATTTATGTCGCATCCCAGCCATGCCTTCGCAAAGCCTCCTGAGATAACGGAAAGTATCGTGCCACGCGACATGAATGTCGCGGTACATCCCTGGCGCTCCGCCGGTTCAAAAAATGCTCAGATAATCATGAACTCAGCAGCCAGGTTGTATCTGGCCGGAATGACACAAGGAACCATCATTCCGTGTAAATTTTCAGGT
>DRLW01000097.1 GCA_011375275.1 Bacteroidota bacterium | reverse complement strand
CCAAATTCAGAAACTGATCATTGCCCGTGAGTTGCTCAGCCGTTAACCGGAGCATCACGCAGCCGGTTCTGTGCCCATGCAGAACGTCTGCCTGCACGCGGAGTTATGGACAGAAACATCCGGGTATCCGGTTAACTCAGCCAACCGGACCCTGCTCAGATACCGGCATGTGTCATTCCGGTCAGGCGCAGCGCCGTGCCGGAATCTCATCTTTTTGGGCACGTGCCTGAGTCTGGGAGATTCCGGTCTTCCGCTGCGCGGAAACCGGAATGACGGTTCTTGGGTAGGCGGGCTGATTGAAAAGATGCAACCGTGCTGAGTTAAATGGATGGCCAGTTGAGTTTGGCGTGCACGCCAACGTTCCGTGCCGGGGCAGAGAGGTCGTCACACCGGCTTGCATTCCTGCATAACTGCCACGGTCACTCGTTGAATAGATCGGATAATAGCCCTATAAATATAATTTATAGGGCTGTATTGTTTTATCTTGTTTAGAATTAGTAATTTATGTTGCATTTTTGTTCGTTAAAAAATATTTTGATTCGGCGTATTTCTTTTCTATATTCCCTTCCATTCAAAGCTACACACCGAGAAAAACAAATAGCATGTGCTCACCCGAGGGGATGGCTGTAGTCATTCAGACCCTCATACAGACGAAAATTTTCCGCGGGATACGAGCATTCTGAAAGGTTACCATTTTTCATTCTAACCAGGAGCCAAATGATGTCTCCTTTTCTTTCTTCACTCTGGTCATCTGTTGGCAAAAAGGCCATGATGGGGTTAACAGGCCTGCTCATGATCGGTTTTCTGGTCGAACACCTGATCGGCAACATGCTGCTGGTTTTTGCTGAGCCAGCTACGTTTAACCGCTATGCCCATGTCCTGACCAGCATGGGCGGTGTTTTGATCGTCGCCGAATGGATACTCATCATCATTCTTGCAGCACACGTCGTCTCGGCTATTTCCGTGTCGCTGGGCAAAATGCGCGCCCGGCCGGAGGGGTATAAGAAGAAAGCCAGCGCCGGGCCACCGAGCAGAAAAAGCGTTTCCTCGATGACGATGATTTACACCGGAATCGTGCTGTTTATTTTTTTAATCCTCCATCTGAATACCTTTAAATACGGCCCTCACTACTCTACTGTCGTCGATGGTGTGGAAATGCGTGATTTGCACAAGCTGGTGTATGAGGTTTTCGCACAGCCAGGCTATACCGTGGGGTATGTCGTCATTATGACACTGCTCGGTTTTCATCTGCGCCATGGCTTCTGGAGTGCTTTCCAGTCCCTCGGTCTGAACCATCCGAATTATCATAAAACGCTGAACACCCTCGGCATTTTTGTCGCGCTTCTTCTCGCCTTCGGCTTCATCGGTATTCCGATCTGGATTTACCTGAGTTCCTGAGCCGATTTTTGGGTCCATGAGCACTTCGCACCAGTAGAGCGGGACAAGCTGAAAATTATTCGACGACGTGCTTTCTTGTAGCTTCATTAAAAGTATAGTTAAGCCTAATCTTTGAAAAATTCATGAATTTTTCAGGCTAAGGGAGTGATAATCATGAAACTCGATGCAAAGATACCCGACTATCCGATACAGGATATCTGGGACAAACATAAATTTGAGCTGAAGCTGGTCAATCCGGCCAATAAACGGAAGTACAACATCATCGTGGTCGGCACCGGACTGGCAGGGGCTTCGGCGGCGGCTTCCCTTGCGGAGCTGGGGTATAATATCAAAAACTTCTGCATTCAGGATTCCCCCCGCCGGGCGCACAGCATCGCTGCACAGGGCGGCATCAACGCTGCCAAGAATTATCCCAACGACGGCGACAGTATCTGGCGCTTGTTTTATGACACGGTGAAGGGGGGCGATTACCGCTCGCGCGAAGCCAATGTGTATCGTCTGGCGCAAGTCAGCAATAATATCATCGATCAGTGCGTGGCGCAGGGAGTGCCGTTCGCACGCGAATATGGTGGTTTGCTGGCCAACCGTTCTTTCGGCGGCGCGCAGGTTTCGCGGACCTTTTACGCCCGTGGCCAGACCGGGCAGCAGCTCCTGCTCGGTGCCTATAGCTCTCTCATGCGCCAGGTCAAGCTGGGGAAGGTAAAAATCTTTGCCCGCCGTGAAATGCTCGAGCTGGTCCTGGTCGATGGCAAGGCCCGGGGCATCGTGGTGCGCAACCTCATCGATGGCAAAATAGAGCGCTATGAAGCCGATGCTGTTGTGCTCGCTACCGGTGGCTATGGCAATGTCTATTATCTCTCCACAAATGCAAAAAATTCGAATGTGACGGCCTCATGGCGCTGCCACAAAAAAGGTGCAGCCTTTGCGAACCCGTGCTTTACACAGATTCATCCGACCTGTATTCCGGTCTCAGGAGATTATCAATCCAAGCTGACGCTGATGAGCGAGAGTTTGCGCAATGATGGCCGCGTCTGGGTGCCGAAGAAAAAAGGTGATACCCGCCGTCCGAGTGAAATTCCTGAAGACGAGCGCGACTACTACCTCGAGCGCAAATATCCCAGCTTCGGCAACCTGGTGCCGAGGGATGTGGCCTCGCGTAATGCCAAATACGTTTGTGATGAAGGCCGGGGCGTGGGAGAGACCGGCCTGGCCGTGTATCTCGACTTTGCAGATGCGATCAAACGCCTTGGCCGCAAAGCCATCGAAGACAAGTACGGCAATCTGTTCGAAATGTACGAGCGCATCACCGGTGACAACCCCTACGAAACGCCGATGCGCATCTATCCGGCCGTGCACTATACCATGGGCGGCCTGTGGGTCGATTATAATCTGATGAGCACCATCCCCGGGCTGTTTGTGCTTGGCGAGGCTAATTTTTCCGATCACGGCGCCAACCGCCTCGGTGCCAGTGCGCTGATGCAGGGGCTGGCCGACGGTTATTTTATCATTCCATACACCATCGGCAACTATCTCACCAGCGAAGAATTGCCAAAGATCGATACCGAGCATGCTGCGTTTTCGCAAGCAGAGGCAGAAGTCGATGAGCGTGTCAAAAAACTGCTTTCCATCGATGGCAAGAAAACGGTAACGGAAATTCATCGCGAGCTGGGTAAAATCATGTGGGATTACGTCGGCATGTCGCGGACGAAAGAGGGGCTGGAAAAGGCCCTGGAGGAGATTCCGAAGCTGCGCGATGAGTTCTGGCAAAACGTCAAGATTCCTGCAGATGCAAATAATCTCAACAAAAACCTGGAATTCGCCGGGCGTGTGGCAGATTTTCTCGAGCTGGCTGAGTTGATGGCCCGGGACGCGCTCAATCGGGAAGAGTCGTGCGGTGGGCACTTTCGTGAAGAACACCAGACTGCAGAAGGCGAGGCAAAGCGCAATGACAAGGATTTTTCCTATGTCGCTGCCTGGGAATACACGGGAGATGGCAAAACGCCGAAGCTGCACAAAGAGCCGCTCGAGTTCAAATATGTGAAATTGACACAACGAAGCTATAAATAGGGAGTCAGCTGATGGATAGAATAAGCTTAACTCTGAAAGTATGGCGCCAGAAAGGCCCGAGTGAGCCGGGCAGGCTGGTCTCCTACGAGTTGAAAGATATCTCCACACATATGTCCTTTCTGGAGATGCTCGACGTACTCAACGAGCAGCTCATCCACAAGGGTGAAGAACCGGTGGAATTCGATAATGATTGCCGGGAGGGCATCTGCGGCATGTGCAGTCTGGTCATCAACGGTTTGCCGCACGGGCCGCAGAAAAGCACGGCGACCTGCCAGTTACACATGCGCAAATTCCGCGATGGCGAAACGATCACCATCGAACCCTTTCGTGCAAAAGGCTTCCCGGTCATCAAGGACCTGGTCGTCGATCGCAGCGCTTTTGACCGCATCATACAGGCCGGCGGATATGTTTCCATGAATACCGGTGGTGCACCGGATGCCAACAATATCCCCATCGCAAAGGAAATTGCTGACGAAGCCATGGATGCCGCTGCCTGTATCGGCTGCGGTGCCTGCGTGGCCGCCTGTCCGAATGCTTCTGCTTCGCTGTTCACCGCGGCAAAAATTTCCCAGCTCGCTCTGCTGCCGCAGGGACACCCGGAGCGCAAACGCCGTGCCCGGGCTATGGTGGCACAGATGGATGCAGAAGGGTTTGGCGACTGCTCCAATCACGCCGAGTGCGAAGCGGTGTGCCCGAAAAACATCTCCATCTTGCACATCGCCCGAATGAAGCGGGAATATCTGCGCACGATTTTTACCGCCTGATAGTATTCGTACATATTTCCCTGAGAGCCCTGCCGGTTGCACCCGTTCGGTGGGGCTTTCTCTGCAATTAGCGCTACGGTATGGAGTGAGCACGCAGAAGATCAGCGATGCAGGCGGCATGGTGACTGGTGCTCATCCCGTACTTCCTCGCGTTCAGCGCTGATTTGCGAATCGATCGGATAAACTCTGTTTGAGTATATGATTTTTCAGGCTACCAAATCACCCAAGCCCGCCACGTGCCTGTGCGTGTGGTGCAAACGGGCTTTTCAGAAACCATCATGTGACAGCAGGTGACCGAGTGAGTAAAGAACAACAGTATGATATGATAATCGTCGGCGCAGGGCCTATCGGCATCGCCTGTGGCGTGGAAGCCAAACGCCGCGGACTGAGACCGCTGCTGATCGAAAAAGGCAGCCTGCTCAATGCGATTTATGAATTCCCGACCAACCTGGTCTTTTTTTCGACCTCGAATCTGCTCGAAATCGGCGATGTGCCATTTATTACCAGCGGCCCCAAGCCGACCCGGCTGGAAATTCTGCGCTATTATACCCGGCTGGCCGAGCACTATGAGCTCGAATTTAAAATTTATGAGCGTGTTGAGGACATTCGCCGCGATGGGGAAGACTATGTTGTCCGCACATCGCGCCAGCGCAGTTACAGAGCGCCTTTTGCCGTGCTCGCCATCGGCTTTTATGATTTCCCCAATATGCTTGACGTACCGGGCGAAGATTTACCCAAGGTCTCGCATTATTACCGGGAAGCCCATCCCTACTACCGGCAGAAAGTCGCCGTGATCGGCGGGCAGAATTCCGCTGTGGAGACAGCGCTGGAACTGTATCGCAACAATGCGGACGTGACGCTGATCCACCGGGAGCCAGCTCTCGGGCGCAGTGTGAAATACTGGATCATGCCGGACATCGAAAACCGCATCAAGGAAGGCAGCATCAAAGCCTATTTTGATACGGTGGTAACGCGCATCGATGCAGATACGATCACATTGCAGACCAAAGGCGGCGATCCTTTTACCATCGAAAATGATTTTGTGCTGGCCATGACCGGCTACCATCCGGACTATGATTTTCTCGAACGCGTTGGTGTTGAGCTCAACCCGGAAACGAAGAAGCCTTCGTATGATCCAGTCACGATGCAGACCAACGTGGAAGATATTTACATCGCCGGCGTTGCCTGTGGCGGTCTGACAGACATCAATAAGATATTCATCGAAAACGGCCGTGAGCATGCAAAATTGCTCGTTGCAGATATACTGAAAAAACTTGGAAGGAATTCGTAATGGCGGATAAATTCGATATAACGATCTTCGGCGGCGGCCCCGGCGGCTATGTTGCTGCGATCCGCGCTTCGCAGCTCGGCAAGAAAGTGGCGCTGGTCGAAAAAGACAAGCTGGGCGGGCTGTGCCTCAACTGGGGGTGCATTCCGAGCAAGGCGTTGATCAAAAGCGCGGAAGTCTATCATTTGCTGCAGGAAGCTGACTCCTTCGGCCTGTCAGCAGGCTCTGTTGCGTTTGATTTCAAAAAAGTGGTCAAGCGCAGCCGCGACGTAGCCGGCAAGCTGAACAAAGGGGTCGAATTTCTGATGAAGAAAAATAAAGTGACCGTGTTCAACGGTACCGGAACCCTGCAGCCGGGCAAAAAAATCAGCGTGGCCCAGGCTGATGGTAAAACCGTCGAAGTCGAGAGCGATATCATCATCGTAGCCACCGGCGGCACGCACCGATCCATTCCGGGTGTCGAAGTGGATCATGAAAAAGTGATCAACAGTTCCGATGCCATGATTTTAAAGGAAGTGCCCAAATCGATGGTCATCATCGGTGGTGGCGCTATCGGAGTGGAGTTCGCCTATATCTATGCTGCCTTTGGCACAGAAGTGACGATTGTCGAGATGCTGCCGCATATTCTGCCCATGGAAGATGAAGAGATCGCCAGGGGGCTGACCAGCAGTTACAAGAAAATGGGCATCAAGATCGAGACCGAGACCAGGGTTGACAGCGTCAAAAAGGGTGCTGACGGCGTCGAAGTGACTATCAGCAAAGGCGGCAAGAGCAAAACCCTGAGCGCGGATGTGGCGCTGGTCGCGGTTGGCTTTTCCGGCAAAACCGAGGGGATAGGCCTTGAGAATGTGGGTATCGCTGTGGACCGTACGTTCATCACCACGGATGAGTTCGGCCGCACCAACGTCGATGGCTACTACGCCATCGGTGATGTCACCGGGCCGCCGCTTCTGGCTCATGTCGCCTCGGCCGAGGGAATCGTCGCCGTCGAGCACATCGCCGGCCTGAACCCTGCACCGGTGGATTATCAGAACATTCCCTCGTGCACGTACTGCCATCCGCAGGTCGCCAGCGTCGGTTTGACGGAAAAGGCCGCGCGCGAGGCCGGACACGATGTCAAGATCGGCCGTTTCCCGTTCCGGGCGCTCGGCAAAGCCATTGCGGTCGGTGATACCGATGGTTTTGTCAAACTGGTTTTTGACGCCAGGTACGGCGAACTGCTCGGTGCACATATCCTCGGCGGCGACGCGACAGACCTGATCGCCGAGCTGGAGCTGGGCAGAACTCTGGAAACAACAGCGCATGAGATCATCAAAACCGTGCATGCGCATCCGACTCTTTCCGAAGCCATCATGGAAGCCGCCGCCGATGCCTACGGAGAGGCCATCCATATCTGAGGCTGAGAAAGTGGCCCTGAAAACAGCCTATCTCATCGATAGCCCCGGTTTGCGTTACGAGCAGGCGCTGGCTCTGCAGAACGCCCTGTTCGCACGCAAAATCAAGGATAAAAGCATGCCGGATGTTCTGATTCTCACCGAGCATCCGGCGGTTTATACTTTTGGCAAATCAGGCAGGGAGGAGAATCTGCTTCTGCCTGAGCAGGATATCCGTGCCCGTGGCATAGAGCTCTACTGGACGGACAGGGGCGGGGATATCACTTTTCACGGCCCGGGTCAGCTCGTCGGCTATCCAATCTTTGATCTGCACAACCACTATCTCGATGTCGGCCGCTTTCTGCGCGAGATCGAGCAGGCGCTGATCGATGCGCTTGCTGTTTTCGGAATACAGGGAAGCCGCAATGCCGCCGGGACCGGCGTCTGGGTTGGCGAAGCCAAAATCGCCGCAATCGGTATCAAGCTGTCGCGCTGGGTGACCAAGCACGGCTTTGCGTTGAACATCACCACAGATCTCACCTATTTTGAAAATATCATCCCCTGCGGCATTTCAGACAAAGCCGTAACCACGATGGCGCGTGAGTGCGGCCGGATACCGGAAAGAGCAGAGGTCGTGGCGCAGGTCGTCGCCGCGTTTTCGGCGCTTTTTTCTCTGAAATTCCAGGCCATAGGTGCGGAAAAAATTCTCCAAACACTGCAGCATGAGTCCGGGTGAAATTTTTTCCTGCCATTGGTCACAAAGTCCTTTTAAAGCAGAAAGCATCTTCTATCTTAGCTGAGGGCTGCCGGCTGTTCCGGCGGGCAGCTCTTTCCACAGGTTTTGTCGAGTAGAGGTATCTGGTTTTCCACTCAGACACGCGCCGCGTCCGGGAGATTCCGGCGCTTCGCTTCGCTTCGGCTGGATGATGGATTTGGGTGTCTGAATCGGAGCAAGCATTTCGCCGGGCAACATTTCAATTATCCCGACTACTCCGGCCCGATGCGCGAGGTCCTGGCTGTCGCGATAACCGAACTCATCACCTGAAAGTCACATGAACCCACTCATCGATACACTGATTTTGGTCGCCGTCGCAGCAGCGGTAGTGCTGGTTTTCTGGGGTGTCAACTTTCTCCTCGGCCCGCGCTCTTCAGGGGTGGTGAAAGAAACGCCTTTTGAGACCGGCCAGGTGCCACTGACGCCGCCCGGGCACCGGCTCACAGTCAGGTTTTATCTCATCGCCATCCTCTTTGTCATCTTCGATGTCGAGCTGATTTTTCTGTTCCCCTGGGCTGTGGTGTTTAACAAGCTGGGCTTGATCGGTCTGATTGAAATGCTGGTCTTTATCGGTGTATTGTTCATCGGATTGTTTTATGCCTGGAAGCGAGGAGCGCTGGAATGGGAATAAGAGAACATCTCGGTGGCGACAATTTTCTGACGACCCGGCTCGATGATGCCATCGGCTGGGCGCGCAAGTATTCGATTTTTCAGTATCCCTTTGTCACTGCCTGCTGCGGTATGGAGTTCATGTCTGTTGCCTGTTCGCACTATGATCTCGATCGCTTTGGCGCTGCTCTGCCGCGCTTCTCGCCACGCCAGGCGGATGTGCTCATGGTTGTCGGTACCATCAGCCATAAGATGGCGCCTATTCTGCGCCGCGTTTACGAGCAGATGTGCGAACCGAAGTGGGTCGTCGCTTTCGGCGTCTGCACCTGCACCGGAGGGTTTTACGATAATTACGCCACTGTGCAGGGTATCGATACCATCATCCCGGTGGATGTGTACATCCCCGGTTGCCCGCCCCGGCCGGAAACCGTGCTCGACGGCCTGATGAAATTACAGGAAAAAATTCACCACCAGCAACAGCAGTATTGAGAAGACCATGAGCCTGAGCGAGCAACTGCAGCGACAATTTCCCGGCCTCATCGCAGAGGAAGAAACGGCTTCCGGTGAGCCGCTTTTTCGTGTGCCGCGGAATCAGATCATCGAAGTCTGTACTTTCCTGCGCGATTCCAGCTCCCCGTCTTTTGATTTCCTCATGGATCTCTTCGGTGTCGATTGCCTCAATCTCGGCGTGCCCTACCGTTTTGCCGTCCACTATAACCTCTATTCGAGCCAGGCTGCTCAGCGTATCCATCTCAAAGTCCCGGTTCCGTTTGCTGATCCCATCGTCCCTTCGTTGACGCAGGTGTGGCCTGCGGCGAACTGGTTTGAGCGGGAAGTGTGGGATATGTTCGGAATCCGGTTCAAAAAACATCCGGACTTGCGCCGTATTTTGATGTACGATGAATTCAAGGGCCACCCGCTGCGGAAGGATTATCCCTATAACCGGCGCCAGCCGCTGGTGGATGATTCCTATACCGACCGCGAAATTCAGCGTTACGTCGCTGCGCAGGAGCAGGTGCAGATGCCGTCTGAGGGGCAGCAGCCGGCGGCCACAGGAAATACTGCCCTGCTCGAAGATGTCCAGCGTGAGGTGGCGGCTGAAGACCTGACAGAAACGAGCTTTCTTCTCAACATGGGCCCATCGCATCCGGCCATGCACGGTGTCATTCACCTGAAACTGAAACTCGATGGTGAGACCATCGAGGATGTGGATGTGGGCATCGGCTATCTGCACCGGGCTTTTGAAAAAGAGAGCGAGGTGAGCAAATGGAATCAGGTGTTCCCGTACACCGATCGCCTGAACTATGTCTCACCGGTGATCAACAACGTCGGCTATGCGCTGGCTGTTGAGAAACTTCTCGGTATCGAAATAACCGAGCGGGCGAAATTCCTGCGCGTGATCATGTCGGAAATTTCGCGCATCGGCGATCATCTGACCTGTCTGGGTGCGAACGCGATGGAGCTCGGCGCTTTTACAGCATTTCTTTATTTCATCGAAGCACGTGAAGCGCTGTGGGAACTCGTCGAGGAGATCACCGGAGCGCGCCTGACGGTTTCCTGGGTTCGTGTCGGCGGGGT
>DRLW01000096.1 GCA_011375275.1 Bacteroidota bacterium | reverse complement strand
GCGAGCTATAATCTGTCGGAGAGCCGGAGAAAAAATTCCAGCCGATGATGGCGCCAACGATGGCCTGCGAGGTGGAGACGGGAATGCGCAGCCGGGTCATCCAGAAGACGGTGAAGGCTGCTGCCAGGGCGACCATAAACGCACCGGCGATCGCCGTCACCGAGCCGAGTTTGCCGAGAGTATGCGCCGCACCTGCGCCGCCGGCGACTGCACCGATGATGACGAAGATGCTGCATATCCAGGCAGCCACACGAAACCGCACCATGCGCGCGCCAACAGCCGTGCCGAAAACATTGGCTGCATCATTCGCACCCAGAGACCAGCCGAGAAACAGTCCGCTGGAGAGGAAAAACAGAATCATGCGACATGCTCCTTTGGGTCAGGGGAGTTCACACCGTGCGTTTGATAGCATAGATCGCCAGCCTGTCGGCAACTTCTTCGGAGCGGTCGGAAATGTCATCGATATGCTGGGCGAAAAAGCGCAGGTGGAGTTTGTGGGCGAGGGTGAGGGTACTGCGAAAAATCGCGCGTTTGAGGCGATCGGCCGATTTATCGCCCTCCTTTTCGTAAAAATACACCTTGTGCAGGCAGTTCTTGATTGCCAGCGGGTCCCGGAAAAAAGCGCGTGCCGCCTGTACCACCGCTTCGGTCGCCTGCACCGTGGTCTGCACCAGCTCCATGAAATCATTATGGAATTCCTCAGGAATGTCCGGCAGCTCGACGGCGAACTGGTTGAGCGCCATCTTGGCAGTGTCGATGATGTTATCCATGGTCTCCAGCAGGCCGAGCACATCTCCACGGTGCTCCGGGATCAGCGAGTGGGTGTACAGCGTGCTTTCGATATCCCGCCGCAGCTTATCGGCAGAGGACTCCAGGGTGCTGATGGTCCCGATGCGTTCGTCCAATCGCTCCATGTCCTTATCGAGATAATGCTGCACCCCGCTGCGGAAAACCAGCGCACCTTCGCTGATGGCATCGAGGAACTGGTCGATACGGTGCTCGAGCTCTTTGGTGCTTTTGAGGAAAATATCCATGGCAACCACCTGATTTTTTGAACTGAAAATTGAGATATGCCACAACCACGCCCGCAACCGCAGCGGGATGACAGGGCTGCACGCTACACTCCACTCCGTCATTCCGGCCGGAGCGCAGCGCAGAGCCGGAATCTCCCCGGGGCTCATCCGCATTAAGGGTATTCTGCCCGTGTAACGTCCCGCCTGACCGCAAGTATGTGATGCTCGCGCTTTTGCCGTTGGGATAGTCCGGCGTGGCGACGTGGGAGCGTCGTCACACTGCGGGAGCGTCGTCACACCGCGGGAGCGGTGTGACGAGAGAAAGAGCATGCCATCAGGCAGGTCATTCCGGCCGGAGCGAAGCCCTGAGAGAAGCGGTGAGAGTAAAGGCAAACGAGGCGCAGATCAGCAGCAGAATACCGCCACTCCAGTACGGCGCCGGCACACCGAAAAGATCGAAAAACCAGCCACCCCAGACCGGGCCGACCACCCGCGCCAGGCTGCCCATGGACTGGGTAATGCCGAGCACGCCGCCCTGCTCATCGCGGTCCGTATTTTTGGAAATGAGGCTGTGCAGGCAGGGGCTGCTGAGGGCATTGCCCACGGAAACGAGCGCGAGGAAAGGCAGCAAATCAGGCAGGCTCATCATGTATGGCAGGAAGAAAAATCCACTGCCCTGCATGGCCAGGCCGGTGACCAGCAGGCGGCTTTCGCCAAATTTTCGCGTCAGCGGCCCGATCAGCGTACCCTGCACGACTGCAGCGATCAAACCGATGAACACGAAGAGATAGCCGTTTTCCGTGGCGTCAAAATGCAGGTTGCGTTCGGTCATCAGTGCAAAGGTGGCCTCGAGGTTGGCAAAAGCCACGGTGATCACAAAAAAGAGCAGAATCAGACCGCCGACACCGGGCTTGCTGAGCGCCGCCTTGATGCGCGCAAAACGGGATTGGCTGCTGGCCGGACTGGTGCGGGCTTTTTCCAGCTCTTCGCGCGTGCGCGATTCAGGCAGATACAACCAAGCGCTGAGCGTGTTCAGCAGCGATAGAAATGCCGCGAAAAAGAAGGGAATACGGTACTTGTCCGCCTCGATCACCTGCATGACCGGGGTGCCGCTCAGCGTGGCATAGAGCTGGTTGATGTTCTCCAGGACCGCTGTGTTGCTCAGCACCCCGCCGATAGCCGGCCCGAAGATAAAACCGAGACCAAATGCCGCCCCCATCAGCCCCATGCCTTTGGCCCGCTGCTCCGGTGGCGTCACATCGGCGATATAGGCCTGCGCGGCGGAAATGTTGGCCATGAAAATGCCCGCAAGGATACGCGCCACGAAGAGAAAAAGCAAACTGCTTGCCAGCCCGAATAACAGCAGCGAGCCGGTAGAACCGATCAGGCTCATGAGGATGATCGGACGCCGGCCGATGCGATCCGACAACCGCCCCCACACCGGAGCAAAGATGAACTGCATCAGCGAAAATGAGGCAGCCAGCATGCCGATATGCAACGCCGAAGCACCAAAATGCTCGGCATAAAAAGGCAGCACGGGGATCACCATGCCGAAGCCGACGAGATCGAGAAAGATCGTGATAAATATTATGACAAGGGGGGCTTTTTTCTTCATCGTTTTTCCGTTTTCAGGGCAGAAGAGATCACGAATAAGCCCGGGACGCCGGGACATTCAGCGCAGCAGGGTCCAAAGGGTCGAATATAACGATGAAGGGCGGTTCGGTGCAAGGCAATTATCCGGCCGCCTTATCGTCACACCGCTTCTGCGGTATGGCGCAGAGCCGCCGCTCCGCCTCGCTGGCAGAGCACCCGGTGATCATGCCGAAACAATGATCTGCCCCGTATGAAATTCCATCCGTGGGGAAATACAGAGCCGGAGTCCGGGCGCGTTAAAACGCGCACTTTATCCACTTAACTCAGCTAATCGGGTCTGAGCCGGATACCGCCATCTGTCATTCCGGCCAAGCGAAGCGCAGTGCCGGAATCTCATCTTTTCAGGTACGTGCCTGAGTCCGGGAGATTCCGGTCTTCCGCTGCGCGGAAACCGGAATGACGGTGCTGGTGCTGGCACGTGCTGTGCTCAGACAAACTGGTTGAAAAAGGGGCACCCGTGCTGAGTTAACTGAATACCCTGACGTCACGCCGCTCCTGCGGCATGGCGCAGCTCTGCCGCGACAATTCGTCAACAGATCGGCTCAAAACGTATCCAGATCAGGGATGCTGGTAAAGGAAATCCGCGTCGGTGCGGCCTGCATGATGCTGTGCGTGCTGCCAAACCAGACTGCCTGATTGCCGAAACGGTCGTTGATGGCATCCATAGCGCGGGAAAGGCGTTCGCGTTTTTCCGGCCGGAAAAGAGAGAGCGTGTGCGTCTGCGCCGGCACAAGATCGTACAGCATCACACTGACGGAATCCGGAGAGGCGTGCGGTTTGCCGGCCCACATTTTGTGCAGGGCCTCGGTGAGGGTGAGTGTATCCTGGCAGGGCGCGATGCGCAGATGCGCCTTCCAGCGGCCGCTGCGGTAAAACCGCACAGAGACGCCGATCCCACCGGCGTAATAATTTAATTTGCGCAAACGCACCGCGGCTTTGTGCAACAGCTTTTGGGCCACGGCGAAAACGCCCTGCTCGGTGCGCAAATCAGGAGGCAGGCGGTGTGAGTGCCCGACACTGCGGCGCTGCACCGGCGGCTCGGCGATATCGTCCCCGCGCAGCCAGTGCCAGAAACGCGTGCCGATCACACTGTGCCAGATGCGCGTCATCTCCTCTTTGGATAAAGCACAAAGCTGGCGCACGGAATAGATGCCGTTGCGGTTCAGTCGCTGCAGCATGTTGCGCCCGATGCCGGGCAGGTCGCTGAGTTCGAGAGGGTGGAGAATCTCCGGCAAATCCTGCGGGCGTACCACCACCAGGCCATCGGGTTTTTGCAGCTCGGTCGCGACTTTGGCGAGAAAGCGGTTCGGCGCCAGCCCGATCGAACAGCGCAGCATCTCACCGGCGCGCTGATAGATGGTCTCCTTGATTTTGCGCGCCAGCGCCAGCGCCTGCTCTTCGTCACGCTCGCGGCCGAGCAGACGGCAGGCCATCTCATCGATGGACATCACCGCAGTAACCGGTACACAATCCCACACCGCAGCGACGATTTTGTGGTGATACTCCACGTACAGCTTTGGCCGCGCAGGTATCAGCCGGATATCCGGGCACAGCCGTCGCGCTTCGCGCACAGAGGTGCCGGTACGGACACCGTGCGCTTTGGCCTCGTAACTGGCAGCGATGCAGCAGGTGGTATCAGCCTCCACGGGCACGATTCCCACCGGCATACCACGCAGTTCAGGCCGGAGCTGCTGTTCTACCGAGGCAAAATAAGAGTTCAGATCGAGAAAAAGCCAACGCAGCGGGCGCTGCTGTTCAACGTGCCAGGGGTACATGCTATCGTCTCCGAATGGTGAATATTTAAACACCTTTATTTAACACAACGACAGGCGAAAAGCAAGGCCATTTTTTAAAAAAAGTGGACACAAAAACACCTGCCTAAAAAATCGGTGCCATCCATCTCACACAAACAAAAAAACCCGGCAGCCAATCAAGGCCACCGGGTATGGGCTGGGGGGGGATTTTCAGGCATATCGGCTGGCACTATCAGCAGCCAGGCGATACGGGGACTCAGGGCTTTTTCATCCTTCGAAATACAACACGTATGTGAGCTGCAAACGCGCCACCGAACCATCGCTTTTCGGGGTATGGATGTTCAGGATGATGCTCTCGGAAGCCGTGCTGCCGGTCGTGCCATAGGCCTGAACATAGCGGTGTTTCAGCGCACTGAGATCAAAGGTGATGGTTTCGTGGATGAGGGCCTTGCAGAGATCACCGCGGGCGTCGTGACGCAGATAGAGATTCGCCTGCACCGGGTAGGACTCCAAAAAAGCCGCGGGCGCCATGACCAGATCGAACTGGTGCTGCTTGCAACCGCCGCCATAAGCGACATCCAGGATCAGCGAATCATTCTGCACACGGCCGGCGCGCAGCACAATGGGATCGAGCAAAATCGAGCCCGGCGCATCATCGCTGAACTGCAGACTGCCCGGGGTGCCCTCTACCTGCGCCTGCATCTGTGCCATCAGGCCGCGCAGACTGCGCTGCAGCTCACCGATGCCCTGCAGATCTGTGGCATATTCATAGGTCACCTTTTTCCTGCCCGAGGCTGTGCGCACTTCGATCCACTCCGCGCCGCCGTCTGCACAGTCCGGGCAGCCGATGATGCTGTCCAACGCGCTGAAACTCTCCGCATTGGCTGACCACGCGGTGCGCAGCATGCTCCAGCGCTTGCTATCGGGCCCGGCTTCAAAACGCAACCCGGGGAGGCTGCCGCCCTGCCCCCATCCTTCCCGCGACAAAGTCATATTCTGCTCATCGATCATCAGAGTATTCACGCAGTACCCGAGACACTCACCGAAGGACGTCCCGAATCGAATGCTGAGGAGCTCATCGCCGGAAGATGCTTTCTCCACCGGTGCGAAGATACATCCGCCGGCAATCAGGCCGGCAGCGAGCAGTGTCACAGAGATTTTTTTATTCATAACCTGAAACTCCACGAATCCCGTTTAACAGCATTTTAATCAACAGATGACAGGAAACTCAGCAGGTAGTAAGTTTCCATTATTCCTGACACAAAATGAAAAAACCGGCTCAGTCCCCGACTGCTCCGGGCACCCCCGGACGGATACGGCCTTTTGTTTTCTCATCGCGGAACAGACGGATAGCGAACACGAACAGGACGAGGGCGGCGAAGCCAAAGCCGCCGCTGTCCTGATAGATAATTTCCCGATACTCGCGCCGGTCCGCGACTGAATAGACGACAAAATCCCTGTCCATCTCATCTTTTCTGAATTTGCGGCGCAGCTTGGTCACGAACTGGCCGGGGCGCAGGACAT
>DRLW01000095.1 GCA_011375275.1 Bacteroidota bacterium | reverse complement strand
GGGAGATGATCTCCCTGATCCGGCGCGTGACGTTGAAAAACACTCCGAATTCAGGATGAAACGTTTGTTGTGCACGATTTATCGTGCCCGGAAGCCGCGAATTTTACCCGGATGTCCCGGCAAGATGCGGGCCTCCGGCATTTCAAAAATACAGCGATTCCGCCGGTGATAATCAACCTGCACAATTTGCTGAAGAACCACGTTTATTTTTTGCAGTAGCACGAGATAACGGAGCTGCGATATGCCGGATTTTCCTGAAACCTGGCGCTTGCTGCGCAGCGGCCCGGCCTCCGGCGTGGAGAATATGGCGACTGATATGGCCCTGCTGCGCGAGGTGCGTGAACCGGTGCTGCGTTTATACGCCTGGTCACCACCGGCAATTTCTCTGGGTTACCATCAGAAGATCAGTGAGATCGATACCCGCCGGTGCGCCGCGCTCGGTATCGATGTCGTGCGGCGGCCCACAGGTGGCCGCGCCATCCTGCACGCTGAAGAGCTGACCTACGCCGTCATTCTCCCTGCAGACCATCCATGGTTCGCTGATGGGGTCTATCGCGTTTATGAGCGCATTTCCGGCGCACTGCTGCAGGCGTTGCAGATCATGGGTCTCCCCGCAGTGTTGGCTGCGCCGGAGAGCAGCAGCGAAAAAAAATATGCCCGTCGTGCGGCCTGTTTTGCCCGCAGTGTGCGGCATGAAATCAGTGTACACGGCCGCAAGATGGTCGGCAGCGCGCAGCGTCGTTTTCGCGAAGGTATTCTGCAGCATGGCTCGATTCTCACCGGCCCGGCGCACGAACAACTCGAACAGCTCCTCATGCAACCGGCCGTTCCGGATGCCGGCCCCGGCCTCAGGCAGACAGCGATCTGCATGCAGGACGTCCTCGGCCGTCAGCCCGGGCTGGATGAGGTCGCCGCTGCGGTCATCTCAGGGTTCGAAACATTTTTTCAAATCGAGCTTGTGGAGAGTACATTAACACAAGCTGAAACCGAACGCCGCGCGCAGGAAGCACAGGCCCTGGCGCAGACCGTGCCTGTGTGATGAGTTTATGGAAGCGGGCGGGGCGCTTGTTTGCGCACGAATCAGGGTGGAGTGAGTATTGATGATGAGAGGGTGTCGTGCTGTTTATTTAAAAAATAAGCACATCGCAGAAAAAGAGTCGGGAAAATTGAACTATTTTATTCGATGAAGTTCTGTTGTGTGACTCGCCGATAAAAAATCTGGTTATCCACTAAACTCAGCTTGGTTTTATCTTTTCGATCAGACCATCTGACCACAGCACATGCCTGCACCAGAGCGCTTATCCCGATTTCCCCGCAGGGGAAGACCGGAAGCCACCGGACTCCGGCATGTGTCCGAAAAGATGAGATTCCGGCACCGCGCTTCGCTTGGCCGGAATGACGGATGTCGATATCTGCATCTGGTTAGCTGAATGAAGTGGATCGCCAACCGTGTTCACGCAGGCAAAACAGCCGAATTTTCGAAATAGTCATATCATGAAAAAAATTTGCTTATTAGGCGCAACCGGGTCGATCGGACAAAATACCATCGATATCGTTTCACAGTTTCCGGAGCAGTTTGCCATCGCCGCGCTGTCTTCTCACTCCAGTATTGAGCAGCTTTTTCAGCTTGCCCGGAAAGTGCGTCCGCAGGCAGCCGCTTTTTCCGGCGATGCAGTTGCGGAGCACTGGCTGCAGGAGTTCCGTGATCTCGGCGTGCGTCTGTTCATCGGGCCAGAGGCCCTGGTGCAGCTGGTCGCCGAGGTCGAGTACGATGTGCTGGTCAACGCCGTGGTCGGTGCCGCGGGTTTGCGCCCGACGCTGGCAGCGATCCGCAGCGGCCGGACGATCGCGCTGGCGAATAAGGAGACGCTGGTCTGCGCCGGAGAGCTGGTGATGTCCCTCGCCGCCCGGCATGGCGTCACGATTATCCCGATCGACAGCGAACACAGCGCTTTGTGGCAGTGCCTTGTGGGGGAGAGCAGAGCAACGGTGCGCCGACTCATTCTTACCGCCTCGGGCGGCCCTTTTCTCGATCTGCCCAAAAGCGAACTCGCCGGCGTGACAGTCGAACAGGCGTTGAAGCATCCCAACTGGAGCATGGGCGCGAAAATCACCATCGACTCCTCGACGCTGATGAACAAAGGGCTGGAGGTGATCGAAGCGTACTGGCTGTTCGGCATTGAGCCGGAGCGCATTTCAGTCGTCATCCATCCCCAGTCGATCATCCACTCCATGGTCGAGTTTATCGACGGCTCGATCAAAGCGCAGATGGGCTTGCCGGACATGCGCGTTCCGATACAGTATGCCCTCACCTATCCCGACAGGCTGCCGAATACTTTGCCGGGGATGGATTTTGTCAAGTACGGCACGCTGACGTTTTTCGAGCCGGATTTTGATAAGTTCCGTGCCCTGAGGCTGGCGTTCGATGCCCTGGAAAGCCTGGGCACAGCGCCGGCGGTGCTCAATGCCGCCAATGAGGAAGCGGTGAATGCCTTTTTGCAGCGGCACATCCGCTATGACCGTATCGCGCATGTCGTGGAGATGGCGCTGAATGAATACGAACACCACGAAGTTTCAGACCTGGAATCCGTGCTGACTGCGGATGCCTGGGCGCGACGTTTCGTGCTGGAGGCACGGGACAGTTTGTCATGATATGGACCATACAGGATAGCCGATGACCACAGCAATTTATTTTATTCTCGTTCTCAGTGTTCTGGTTTTTATTCACGAGCTCGGCCATTTTCTGCTCGCCAAGATGGTCGGTATTCGTGTTGAGCGTTTTTCCATTGGATTCCCGCCGCGAATGTTCGGCCGCAAAATAGGGGAGACGGACTACTGCATCTCGTGGATTCCCCTCGGCGGATATGTGAAGATGTCCGGCATGGTGGATGAAAGCATGGATGCGACTATTTCCGGGGCGCCCTGGGAGTTCATGTCAAAGAGTGTTTTCCAGCGCTTCCTCGTGATTTTCGCCGGCCCGGCTATGAACTATCTGCTCGCGGTCGTTCTGTTTGCCGCGATAACGTGGTCTCAGGGAGAGCGCCACCCGGCCGGTGCTGTGGTGCAGAGTGTTTCTGAAAATATGCCTGCTGCTCTGGCAGGAGTTCAGGCTGGCGACCGCCTGCTGGCTATCGGCGAGACGCCGGTGGCAACGACCACGGATGTCAAGATTCTCATCGAACAGGCAGGGGCAAACACCTCGATCGCGATGACACTTTTACGCGGAGCAGATACGGTACGGGTCAGTGCGGCGACGGAATTCAATCCTGAGCTCGGGAGGGCTGTGCTCGGTTTCAGCATGCGCCAGGCGTATGAGTATTCGCCCGTCGGGCCGGGAGCTGCGCTGGCGAGCGGTTTTGCAGAGACGATCCACCTGACCCGGATGATTGGCAGCGCCTTTGCCCGTATTTTTGATGGCAGCGAATCAGCACGCGACAGCCTTGCCGGGCCTGTCGGCATCGCCCGCATGGTCGGTGAAGTCGCCCGGACAGGCATGATCCCACTGCTGCGTTTCATGGCTTTTCTCAGTCTGCAGCTCGCTCTTCTCAATATGCTCCCCATCCCCGTGCTCGATGGCGGCCATATCGTATTTTTGATGTTGGAAAGCATCATGCGCCGGCCGGTCTCGATTCGTACGCGCATGGTGGTGCAGCAGATCGGCATGGTCTTTCTTCTCGGCGTCATGGT
>DRLW01000094.1 GCA_011375275.1 Bacteroidota bacterium | reverse complement strand
GGGTACAAGTTTTAAACAACAGAATTGCGACTGTTTCAGGGTTCAGGAGTACAGAAGATGAGTGGAAAACTGAAGGTCGGTATTCTCTTCGGTGGGCAATCAGCAGAGCACGAAGTTTCCCTGCAATCAGCCAAAAACATCATCGCAGCCATCGACCGGGCAAAATATGATATCGTGCTCATCGGGATCGATCGGGATGGGCGCTGGTATCTGCAGGAAGATGAAGACTTTCTGCGCGCAGAGGATGATCCGCGCCATATCACCCTGCAGGTTTCCGGCCGGGAAATTACCCTGGCCGCGGGTAATCACGAAAAGCAACTGATCCCGATCAGCGAGCCCGCAGATGCACGCCGGGTCGATGTCGTCTTCCCGGTTCTGCATGGCCCCATGGGTGAGGATGGCACGGTTCAGGGCCTGCTCAAATTGGCGCAGATACCCTTTGTCGGCGGTGATGTGCTCGGGTCGGCCGTGGGTATGGATAAAGATGTGATGAAACGGTTGCTGCGCGATGCCGGGCTGCCCATCGGTGCGTTCATCACGCTGCGCCGGCACGAGCGCGCGAGGCTAACTTTTGCCGATGTGCGCGATGAACTGGGCGTGCCTGTTTTTATCAAGCCGGCCAATATGGGCTCCTCGGTCGGCGTACACCGTGCCGGCTCTGAAGAGGAGTTCGCGCAGGCCCTGGACGATGCCTTCCGTTATGACAGCAAGGTCGTGATCGAAGCCTTCATCGAGGGGAGGGAGATAGAGTGCTCGGTGCTGGGCAATGAACATCCTTCGGCTTCGGTGCCGGGCGAAGTGATCCCCTCGCATGAGTTTTATTCTTACGAAGCCAAATATCTCGATGAACACGGCGCAGCATTGCGCATCCCGGCGGACCTGCCCGAGGCTGTCGTCGCCCGGGTGCAGGAGCTTGCCGTTGCCACATTCCAGACTCTGAACTGTGAGGGCATGGCCCGCGTCGATTTTTTTCTGCGCGGTGATTCCGAGCTGATCGTCAACGAAATCAACACAATCCCGGGCTTTACGCGCATCAGTATGTATCCCAAACTCTGGGAAGCGAGTGGGTTATCCTATGCCACGCTCATCGAGAGGCTGATCACCCTTGCCCTGGAACGCCACGAGCGGGACAGAAAACTGCTCTCGCGTGTTGATTTCTGACTTTCTCTTGCCCGCTGCCTCCTCGCTGCAATAAAGTGTCATTGCTCGCACGTCTCTTCCGCGCCCCCGAAAAGCGGCGGCACTTCGCGGCACACTTCATAATGTATGGTCATATCGAGTTGAAATTTCAGGTCGAGGATCAGCGGGCTGCTGCTGAATGTCGTCAGCTTGAGGGCAACCGAGCGGGTATCGTTTTCATTGCGCAGAACCTCTGAAAGAACATCAGAAAGACTGCTGATTTCATTGGAGATGGTATTGTTGATGCGTGTGAACACCAGACTTCCCAGCGGAATCGGGAATTGCGGGAAGAGTTGCCGAGACTTGCCCGGCGTTGAGTAATAGCCTTCGAGGTTGATGAAGCTGGCCTGGCTCTCAGCATTCTCCGACACTTTCGCAGCGATGTTTTCGATGGTGACTTTGGTCACCCGCGCGTCCTGAGGCAGACTGACGGCATCGAGCAATTCTGCACGGGTGATGACCGTTTCCGGCAGGTCTTTGCGGCCATTGACGCTGAACGTGTATTCCCGGTCCAGTTTGTATGTGACGATGGTTTTGAACAGCCGGCTTTCGCATCCCCAAAGCAGGAGGGTGGCAGCCAGCAGCAGTAATCCGGTAGTTTTTTTCATCATTCGATCCAATTCTGTTCTTCGTTTTGATCCGCTTAACCACGAGTGTGCGCTGAGCGCGGGAAAAGCGGCATAACATTCTGATTTTTTCACATTCTCCCCGATGATCTCCATAAAACCAGGTTTTCACATGCGTGTCACTCCTGGTATCCTGTTAACTCAGCAAACCGGGCTCGGCCCAGATACCGGCATGTGTCATGCCGGCCAGGCGAAGCGCCGTGCCGGAATCTCATCTTTTCGGGCACGTGCCTGAGTCCGGGAGATTCCGGTCTTCCCCTGCGGGGAAACCGGAATGACAGCTTTGGTGTAGCCACGTGCTGTGCTCTGTCGGACTGGCTGAAAAAATGCAACATTGCTGAGTTACATGGATAGCCAAAGCGTGTCACAGTGTCAGGCCCACGCCGAGGCCGGCGACATTTGAGCTGCCCATGCTGAAGTCCGCATGCACATTCAGCCGCGACAGCGTGAGAGCAAGGCCAAGGGTGAGGCGGCTGGCGCTCTCGGACTGTAAGTTGAAGCTGATCTGTTCCGGCCCTTCTGCGCCCTCGTACTCGTAGCTGATGTCCAGGTCTGATGAGCCCAGGCCGTATGCAGCGTAGAGTTCGAGCATGCCGGAGCGCTTGCTGGCCATGATGCCGTAGTAGGTGGCACTGGCCTGCACGATATCGCCGAGTTCGAACCTCTGTCTGAAAAACGTCGCCGCCAGATCGACGGGTAGCAGCGGAAGATACTGGCTCAGGCTGTGTCTGAAACCATAACCCAGCAGCTTCAGCGTGCCGAAATTTTCACCGAGATCGAGATTGATGTAGCGCAGCACGCCCTGCGTGCCCATGAATGAACCAACTGCGATTTGCGGCACAGCGATCGGCAGGCGATCGACAGCAAAACCACCGGGAAAAGTGTACACCGTGCCACCGGTACCCTGCACCTCGTAGGGATCTGCATCGCCGAAGATCGTCGGTACCTCAGCGCTTTGTACCGGTTCGAACAGGCCGTCGGTTGTGGCCGTGAATGTTTTTTGCTCATCGGTGATCAGCGCGGTCGCCGTTTCCAGGCTGAGTTCGATGTTCAGTCCAAAACGTGGGATGCGTGCGCTGTGAAACAGACCGCTGTTCAGATTGGAACCAAAAGCATCGGCCAGTGGCTGCAGATAGCCCTGGCCGTTCTCTGACGTATAACGTGAAACCAGATCTTCGATTTCCTGCCCCATGAGCGGAGAACGTCCGGCAAGAGTCAGGAAAAGCACTGGCAGTAGGAAAAGAAGTCTTTTGAACATAATCATCTCCTTGGCTGAAAACATGGGTGAAAAGAATGCGTGATCACAGGTGTCTGGTCATAAATTATTATTTCCTCTCGTCACACCGCTCCTGCGGTGTGACGCCCCTGTGCCGCTCCCGCGGCTGTGCACAAGCGCAGCGAGATGGCGCCTCCTCCGAAATCCTGCACTAATTCTGCGGGAATTCCCGTGCTTGCGTAAAATTGGCGACTTTCGGGCACGATGAATCGTGCACTGCGAATGTCACGTCTCGTCACTTCGCAGTTGTGTTCCCACATAACTG
>DRLW01000093.1 GCA_011375275.1 Bacteroidota bacterium | reverse complement strand
TGCGCAACAACACAACACTTGCCGGCGCGATCTGCGATCGGCTGTTAAAGAATTAACGCGATACGTAACCCGATACGCCCTTTTCTCTGGAAAATACACATGGCTGAACACTCCCTGATCTATGACTGGAACATCCACGATCCAGTGCCACAGCGCAGCAAACCGATCGAGTTCGATGATGAAACCCTGCGCGATGGCCTGCAATCTCCCTCGGTCGTCGATCCACCGATCGAAAAGAAAATCGAGATTTTGCATCTGATGGCCGAGCTGGGCATCCAGGCTGCGGATGTCGGCCTGCCCGGCGCCGGGCCGCGTGCTGTTGCGGATGTGGATCGCCTCGTTGGTGAAATCATTGCCGCAAAGCTGCCGATCGCGCCGAACTGTGCAGCACGCACGGTGCAGCAGGATATCGAGCCCATCGTCGAGCTGTCACAGAAGCACGGCCTGGCCATCGAGGTGGCGGCGTTCATCGGCTCCAGCCCGGTGCGGCAGTACACAGAAAATTGGGACCTGGATTTTCTGCTGCGTACCACGGAAAAGGCCATCGATTTTTGCATGAAAAACGATATGCCCGTCATGTTCGTCACCGAGGATACCCTGCGGGCGCAGCCGGAGGATTTGCGTGCTTTATACAGTGCGGCGATACAGGCCGGTGCAGGCCGCATCTGTTGTTCCGACACGGTTGGCCATGCCACGCCGCACGGCGCGCGCGCAATCGTGCGCTTTTTGCGCCGGGTTATCGAAGAAAACAATCCAGCCGTCAAACTCGACTGGCATGGCCACAAGGATCGGGCGCTGGGCGTGGCCAACACCCTGGCTGCCATCGAGGAAGGCGTGGACCGTGTTCACGGTACGGCCCTCGGCATCGGCGAGCGCTGCGGCAACACGCCCATGGATGCCATTCTGGTCAACTGCAGGCTGCTGGGCTGGATCGAGCAGGATTTGACCGCTCTGCAGCGATACACCGATGCAGTGGCTGAAGCCACCGGCACAGTTGTTTCGCCGAACTATCCTGTCGTCGGTCTCGATGCCTTTCGTACCGCCACAGGCGTGCATGCCGCTGCGATCATCAAAGCCAAGAAAAAAGGCGACGACTGGCTCGCAGATCTGGTGTACAGCTCTGTGCCGGCCTCGTGGTTTGGGCTGGAGCAGCGCATCGAGATCGGGCCGATGAGCGGTGAGTCGAACGTGATTTACTGGCTGGAGAAAAATGGTTACGAGGCAACACCGGAGCGCGTGTCAGCAATTTTTGCCCGCGCAAAAAAGTCGAAAAGTGTTTTACAAGAGCATGAATTGCGCGATATACTAAAGGAGTTTGACTGAATTTCAACGGCATTCTGCTCTGAACCCGACACGCTGCACGGTGACGATATCGAAAACGATCGCAGAAAAAGTACGGACCGCCGCGCGCCAAGGCTTTCCATCACCGGCGTCAAATGGATCAGCGGTAGTCGCTATCACGCTCGTCGCAAGAGCGACCGGCGCAAAGGTTATTATGTCGATCTCTACAGTTGGCGCATTTTTTTTGTCATCCTCGGGCTGGTCGGGCTCAGTGTTACGGATGCCATGTTAACCCTCTACCTCATCAGTCATGGTGCGGCTGAAATAAATCCGGTGATGAATTATTTCCTGCAACATGGCCCTGTCGTTTTTTTTCTCGTCAAATATGCCCTGACCGCTTCCGCAGCTCTGCTCTTGCTTGTTAACAAAAATTTGTTCATATTCAGAACGCGTTTTCAGGCAAAACACCTGTACACTGTATTTTTGATACTGTTCATACTGGTTATTTTCTGGGAAATCTACCTGATCTGGTTCGTTCTGCCCTGAGTGAAAGCTTTGCCATAGGGTGACGCCTGCCGGACTCACCTGGAATTATCGGATATTCATGTTCCCTTCTTTTGACACTGGAAAACCCTTTCAGCGCTTGAAAAAAGGCCTGTTGCTGGTTGCACTCGTCGTGCCTTCTCTGGCCGGCTCCTGTGCCGGTGGCGCACCGATTTTCGTCATCCCATCGGAAAGCTCTGCCCGGACTTCACCGCAGCCCGGCTCTGAGCAGGAGACGACGTTCAAAGCCTCTTTTCGCAACGGAAAAATTACCGTCGATGTGTATCCGCTGGCCGGAGAAGGCTATATCGATATGGCCGTGCGTATCAGCAATCAGCCCAAACAATGGCGCAAGCTGAAAAAGTGGAACCGCAACCGCAGGTTTCCCAAGACCGGGATCACCATACCGGTACCGCTCACTTTTCTGAAGCCGCGCCTGCGCGTGCAGGCCGTCGAAGCGCTGTTCCCTGATGATAAATTTACCTCAGCCGGCTGGCAGCACCGCGTTACCTTTCGCGGTGAAACCATGTGGTTTATCGCCGAGACGTTTACCGGTGATGGTGTCAACCATCCGGCGCTGGCCAAGGCAAACAACCGCCGCAAAGGCCAGGCAATCAGCATCGGCGATGTCATCACCATTCCGCACACCCTGCTCAGCGATGAGTTCTCGCGTGATCTGCCGCAGCACCCGGATCTGGCTTTTGAGCGCGGTGAAGATGGCAAGCTCTACGCCGTGTATCGCCTGAAGCGGGGCGAAGCCATCTACAGCGCGGTCGTGGTTCGCTTTACCGGCCGGGTTGATGGCAACGAAGTAAACCAGATGGCGCGCACCATTCTCGAACTCAACGGCTTGAGCGATCCGCGCCGCATACCTGCAGGCAAGAAAATCCGTATTCCTTTTGAGTATCTTTCCGACGATTTTGCCACCGGCGGTGCGCCGGACCGTGTCGTCAAAGTCGAGCGCAAAGGCCGCGGCACACGCCGGCATGTGATTATCGATCCCGGGCACGGTGGCAGTGACCCGGGCACGACGAAGCGTGGTTTGAGCGAAGATGAGCTGGCCTACGATGTGGCGCTGCGGCTGAAAAAGCGACTGGAAAAAGAGGGGGCAACGGTTTATCTGACTGTGGATGATACCCAAAAAAACGGCCCGCAGAACAGCGCCAGTTTAAGCAACGGCAAAAGCGAACGCCTCGCCACGACACCACCCTACCTCATCCGCGACACCCGCGTCAGTGTCAATCTGCGCGTGTATCTCGTCAATGCCATCTATGAACGGCTGTTGAAAAGGGGCGTTGATCCGGCGAATATCTACATGATCAGCATCCACATGGATCACCTGCATCCGAGCATGCACGGCGCGATGATCTACTATCCCAACGCCAACGAGCGCAAATCGCGTTTCAAGGCCTCGGGGCGCATTTACAACCGGTATGCTGAAAGCCGGCGCAAAACCCTGACCTTTTCCGCGCGCGAAAACCGCAAAGCCGAGTCCTACAGCTATGACCTCAGCCGGCGCATCGTCCGCTCCTTCAGCCGCAGCAAAGTGCCGGTACATTCCTACCGGCCGATACGGCCGTTTGTGTACCGGAAAAACCGCAAGTGGACCCCGGCGATCATCCGCTACAGCAAGGTGCCCAGTTCCGTGCTCGTGGAGGTGATCAACATGGCCAACAGCAAGGACCTGGCGAATATCAAAAATCACCGCTTCCGAGAACGCGTGGCCCGTGCGCTGGCAGAAGCGATTTTGTGACCATGCCATCCGCCTCAGCAAAAGCGCGCGTCATCCTGCATGTGGATATGGATGCGTTTTTTGCCGCCATCGAGCAGCGCGATCATCCGGAGTATCGCGGCAGGCCCGTGGTGATCGGTGCAGACCCGCAGCAGGGCAGGGGGCGGGGTGTCGTGGCCACAGCCAGCTACGAGGCGAGGGAGTACGGCATCCATTCAGCGCTTCCGATCTCGCAGGCGTGGCGGCGCTGCCCGCACGCGGTTTTTCTGCGCGGCAACCACCGCTACTACCGCGAAGTTTCAGCACAGGTGATGGATATCCTGAGCACGTTTTCTCCCGTCATTCAGAAAATCAGCATCGATGAGGCGTTTTTGGATGTCACCGGTTCGCTGCGGCTGTTCGGCTCTCCGGAACATCTCGCCCGCACCCTGAAGCAGAAAATCCGCGACGAGTGCGATCTGACCGCCAGCGTCGGCATCGCTGCCAATAAGTTCATCGCCAAAATCGCCTCGGATCTGGAAAAGCCCGACGGGCTGACGATCTGCCCGCCCGGCCAGGAGCGCGCTTTCCTCGCTCCCCTGCCGATCCGCAAGCTCTGGGGAGTGGGCGCCAAAACAGCCGCCCGGCTGGAAGCTCTCGGACTGAAAACCATCGGCGAAATTGCAGACTATCCCGTGAAAGGGCTGATCGATCGCCTCGGCGCCTGGGGTTATCAGTTGCACCAGCTCGCCCGCGGCATCGACAACCGGCCGGTAGCAACGCGCTCCCTGCGCAAATCCATCAGCGAGGAAACCACGTATCTCGAGGACGTCGATGACGATTCCCTCGTCGAACACACGCTGTTCACCATCGCCGACCGGCTGTCACGCACCATGCGGCGCAAAGGACTGAAAGGCCGCACCATCACGCTGAAAATCCGCTTCGAAGGTTTTGAAACCCACACCCGCAGCCGAACTCTGAGCGATTTTATCAACGATGCCGACACCCTGCGCGCGATCACTGTGTCGCAGTACCGCTCTTTTCAGCGCCAGGGGCGAAAAGTGCGTCTCGTCGGTATCGGTGTTTCGCAATTGAATACGGTTTTCGGCGAGCAGATGAGCCTGTTCGATGCCCCGGAAGAGAACCCCACCAGCGAGCGCCTCGATGCTTTGCTCGATGAGTTGAAACGCAAATTCGGCGAAGATGCCGTCACCCGCGGCAGCCTGCTCGGTGGTAAGCATAAACCGCCGCATTGACCTGTTGCGGGCGCGCTCAAGCGCGCACTACGAACCTTCCTCTCGTCACACCGCAGGAGCGCCTCTCGTCACACCGCTCCTGCGGTGTGACGCCCCTTATGCCGCTCCCGCGGCATGCCACAAGCGCAGCGACATGCCGCCTGCGCCGAAAGCTTGCACCGTT
>DRLW01000092.1 GCA_011375275.1 Bacteroidota bacterium | reverse complement strand
GCATGTCGTTGAAACAGGCGATGAGCTGGCCGACTTCGTCATTGCTGCTTTTATAGGCCCGGATGGCGTAGTTTTTTTCACGCGATACCCTTGTCGCGATGTTGGTCAGCTCGGTGATCGGCTTGGAAATACGCATCTGCAGAACAGAGGAAAATAGCAGCGAAATGAGAAAAGCAAAGGGGAAGATCACCAGAAAAATTTTCAGGTAATTGGCAATTTTCGTGTAGTTGGTACCGAGGTCTGCTTCGATGAAAAGCGTACCCAGAACGATGCTGTCGCCCTTGTGCGTGATCGGCAGGAAGATGAGCAGCCGGTCTCCGTGGAAGCGCGTGCTTTTCGCCCTGGGGTGGGGAGGAAATGTCGTCTCTACATCACTGCGGGTGTAGGTTGCGAACAGGGTGCCGTTTTCATCATAGATGCCGGCAGCGCGCACGTTTTTTTTGAACTCGAAGATCGCCAGGTTTTCGCGGGCATTGTTTTTCTGGTTGAAGGCCAGGGCCGCTGTTGTGCTCTGAGCGACAAACTCGCCGAGCTCGGTGATATCATTGGTGACGTTGCCGCGCGCGGAGATGTAGGCGTGCGCCAGAATACCGCAGCAGGCGAGGGTAAGAGCAAAGCCACTCGATAGCATGGAAAGAAAAACGAGCTTTTTTCTCAGGGAAGCGTCCTGAAAATAGGAAAAGTTAGTCATTTTCTCGCGTCACCGTGGCTACGACGATGTGGGCTATTTCGAGCAATTTGGGATGGAATTCCAGCCCGGCCAGTGCTGCGGTCTGGTTCAATGTCAGAGGCGTTCGTTTATCGCGGATATTGAATTGCACAAAGCCGCCGTTGTAGGCGAACTGGGGTATTTCACTGACGGTAAGTATCTGTTTGCTGTGTAGTCTCTGCAGATAACCTCGGTAGGTATCCTGTTCCGATTTGGAGATGTAAACCATGTTGCTGCGCAGTGCTTTTTTAACCTTGCTGGTGACGATGAGCTTGATACGCATCTGATGGATTTTACCCTGAACGAGCATCTTGTGTGCTTTTTTGCAGAAGGGTGATTTGCCGAGAATACCGACGGTAAAGACGCTGTCCGGGTTGTTCATCACGTGTGAGGGAAAGGTGGTCAGATTGGCGATGTTGTAGAGATACGCAGGACTGATACCGGTGGTGATTTCTGCCAGACGGATAAACTCATCGTCGAAATGCAAGCCCGCCTGTGCTACAGAATGCAGGTTGAGGGTCACTCTGTTTTTCTTCTTTAACCTCAGGCCGATCATGCCCCCGCAGCGGGTGAACTCCTTCATGTCGCTGATGGTCAGAACCGGTTCGGTGAGTAGCGAGTCGATGAAGTGATGGCGTTTGCTGTACATTTTTTTGCCGATGAACAGGATGTGTAACGAGTCCGGAACCCTCTCCTTGCCGGACAGGCTGATAACCTGCACCGGACGGGTGTGGATGCGTTTTTCGAGAACCAGCTTTTTGAGCGTTTGTGCCAGATCGTTGTTGCCGATTATGCCCACGCGAAATGCCTCGGTGGAGCTTCGAAAGGCGTATCTCGGCCACACGGTTTCCCGTGCTGCATGGTAGATGAATGCTGCTTTATAGTCGTTCTCCGGAACGCTCTGTTTACTGCTTCGTGCATGCAGCACAGAAGGCCGCCCGACGATGTGCATACAGCTCAGAATGAACAGCAGCGAACACACGGCTCTGCACGATCGAAATAGAACCCGCTGTAGCAAAAGAAGTTGGTTTCTCTGCATAAGGAAGTTTTCTGATAGCCCTGAAATTTGCTGTCCCTGAAGACAAGCCCTGTTTGAGAGTTGCCGGCCGCGGCCGTGAAAACGTGCCAGCCGGCAGGTGCCGTTATGTGCGCCAGCCCTTTATGCGCAATATCGGCGGTTTGAAATTCATGTGATGAAACAGGCTTCAGCTTCGTCGCGGTCGATTGATCTCAGCGTTTCTCGCCATGTGGAATCGCTTACAAGCAACCCGGCCCGGACTGTTCGCAAGCTGTATTCCTCCACCCGGCAGCACAAACAAGTGCGCTGCCGTGCCTGTTTCAAAACCCATGCTGTTCTGCAGCCTGAGCCGCTGGCCAGTCTGACCGGCATAGCAGGCTGCTGAATCTGAACGCCCTGCAGGACAGCCATGCATGCAAGCTGTCCATCTGCTGTCTTCCCTGACATAGCCTGAAAAATTCATAAATTCGCAAAACAGAGATAACCGTTTTTATCCGTGGTTTACAAGAAATCACTGAGTCGAACAAAATTTTTCAGTTTCCCCGGCTACCCTCTGCGCGAAGCGCTTTTTGCGAATAAGCCGGGGCAGGAACGTTCAAGATCAGTTTTTCGCGTTCTATCAAAAAAATTGGTCGTAGCGGCAGGATTGGTTCTGGAAGTGTTTCGTTTGCCAGTGTCAGATACCCGGCAGTGTGCATCACATCGTGTCAGTTACTCAGGCCCGTAATGTTCACCTTCGCAAGGTGCAGGGTGCTGGCTTGGGCAGGAAACATACGCGTGGGTCATCTGAAGCTGTATTGCCAGGCCAGACTGAACCGCGTTGTATTGGCCAGTTGCGGGCCGTTCAGCGATTGATAGACCGGCAAACCGATGTCAAAACCGAGACGGTTCCCGAGGCCGTCCCGTTCTTTATTCAAGATGTGGCTGCTGAAAACGAGGTCGATTCTCAGGCCGCCATAGTTCCGTGCATCGCCCATGAGAACTACTGCCGGATCGAGACCCCGATCCCCACCTGAGATTTGTTGCCAGTAATTGATATTAACCTGCAGTGAAGGAGCCAGCCAGCTCGTCCTGTCACAGAGCAACCAGGTGGTGAAGTATGCGCCATTCCCCAGTTTGTAATCATGGTCATTGCGGCCGGATCGGATTTTCCCCTGCAGCATCATTCCCCATATCCATTTGTTGCGCTGCAAAGCAAAATTGAAGCCGCTGTCGATGTCAAATGTACCTGAACCGAGTTGCATGGTGTAGGGTAGCTGCGTGTTCGGCCCGCGTGGTGTCGTCGCTTTTTCATCGATGGATCCGGTAGGCAGGCTCAGGCCGAAGTTGACAGAAAAATGGATATCCCGGTTTCGGCTCAGATTGACCTGGCTCAACAGTTGCAGATCGCCGGGGCCGCTTGTTGTCACTTCAAATTGAGAAAGGTCACTTTTTGAATGGAGCGTGCTCTGTTTTATATACGGCAATCGCATGCCGATGGCGAAATTGTCTATAATATTGTAGCGGAATTCGAAGATTTTATAGCTGATCAACATCCTGACCGGCGCTATGGGGTACGTTCCCAGAACCTCACGTAACGGTAACTTTGCCGAGGATGACCGGATTTCGTTGAGGGAGTTTTGGCTGAATTGGAGCCGGATAGTGTACAAACCGGCAGCGAAGTTGGAGTTCAGGTCGCGGGTGTCTGGAGTGATTTCCAGGTTGAGAAACTTTTCCAGGCTGAGTTCTGCCAGGTCGGCCGGATAGTTCTGCGCGTGACTTGTCTCCGCAAAAAGCAGAAGCGCGCAGACTGTGGAAAGGTTAAACAGATGGCGTGGGAAGGTTTTTATCCGATGAGTCCCCAAAAAATACCCGCGCAGGGATGCTGCATTGCGCCGGAGCGTGGTCATCCTGTTTTTCATGATTCTCCCGTAGCCAATGTCCTGTGCCTGCGGATTTCCTGTATCGAATCATTACGAAAAGTTGCGTATTATACAAATCAAGACACATTTTTCAAAACGCTTTTCAAGAGTTTACAAACACTTATTATTTGTCGCTTGTCGCAGTGAAGTACGTAATTTCATCGATATCGTGCGCTTCTGAGAGTTTTGCTTGTAGTGGGACATGCTGGCTGACCGCGGGCGGGTATGGTGCAGAAAGCCCTGCCGGATCTGTGACGTTTTCTTTCAATCCATTGCCATGAATTAACCATGAGATTCGTCCGTGTGTGCCGATTATTCGGAGAGAATCGCTCAGGCTCTGTGCTCCCCCGCATGCCGGATACAGAACAGAAGCATGTCATCTTTTCGGGCCGCTGATTTCAGGCCGCCACACAGTGTTTTTGAGCGAAGGGTGGAATACGGATTTTCGGGCTGGGGCCTGTGCGGCGTCGCCAAAGCCTGTGCAGCTCCAACCTGCTGATTTCTGAGTGCAGAGCTGTACCGCTCTGAGTCGTTTGTCGTATCGCTTTGGCTAAAACCGGAAGCGCGGAGCAGCATGAGATTTTTTATCAACAATTTTTGTGGAGACAGGAATGGCTTCTGAAACTGAAATATTGCTTGAAACTGGAACCAATGAGCTGGAAATTATCGAGTTTGTGCTCGAATTCCCGGATGTCCATGGTGAACTGTGCAGCCAATCCTTTGGCATCAATGTCGCCAAGGTGCGCGAGATTATCCGCATGCCTGAGCTGACGCGATACCCCGGTCTTGACCCGAATGTACTCGGTGTTTTTAGTTTGCGTGACCAGATTACCCCGGCTCTGGATCTCGCCCGGTTGCTGTATGGTTATGAAAATGTCACCCCGCAGCATAAAATGATCGTTTCTGAGTTCAACAGCCTGCGCGTCGGGTTTATCGTCCGCGACGTCAAACGCATTCACAGGCTGTCCTGGACTGAAGTAGAGCCACCTGACGTGGTTGAAAACCTCAGCATCGAGGATTCGACAGTCATCGGTATCGTCCGCAAGGAAAACAGGATGATCCTGATGCTGGACGTCGAAAAAGCCGTGTCGGACATCAATCCTGAGCTTGGGTTGACTAAGGTCGATGTTGAAAAGCAGGACCTGGGCAAAGGCAAAAAAGTGATCATCGCAGAGGATTCGGCGATGATCCGCCACCTGATTACCGATCGCCTGAAAGCTGCCGGTTTTGATATCGTTTCTTATCATAACGGCAAAGCCGCCTGGGAGGCTCTGCAGCGTATCGCCGATGAGGCGCGTGATCCCACCGATCTGCGCGAGAAAGTCGATCTGCTCATTACCGATATCGAGATGCCCATGATGGATGGCTATACATTGACGCGTAATGTTAAAGAAAACAAGATGCTGCGTAGCCTTCCCGTGGTTATTTTCTCATCGATGATCACGGATGATGCCCGCCACAAAGGTGAATCTGTCGGCGCAGATATGCAGTTATCCAAGCCTGAAATTGATTCCCTGCTGGAAGAAGTCAGCAGATTGATCGCAAAAAAAGATGAGGAGTTGCAATAGTCGTCCTGCACAGCCCGGAGGATGGCTCCGGGCTTTTTCCTTATGCTGTGAAAAACCGCCCGCCTGCAGAGACCATGTTCCCGCCAGCAATGTCTTGAATTCTTGCTGCCATTCTCGTATATTGCCCGCCTTATTTGTTTTGTCTGTACCGTCTGGCCGGTTCCCTTTGGGGCTCTCGTACCGCGACATTTATGTCGCGTCTCAGCCTAGCGTGCTGAGGTATGCTGAATACTGCAAAGTATCGTACATCGCGACATGAATGTCGCGTTACGCTTGGCACGACTGGTAGCGCGACATTTATGTCGCATCTCAGCCGTTCGCACTGGGGTATGCTGAATACTGCAAAGTATCGTACATCGCGACATGAATGTCGCGGTACGCTTTGCATGACCCGTGCCGTGCTGTGTTAACCCGATATATGGAAAAGGCGCATCATGTCTCTTGGTGAGGATTTCAGGAAATACGTTTGTCAAACCTCTGATTCTCCGATGGGGTTGGAGGTCAGCGAGGCTCGCGGCCCGTGGTTGTACACTCCCGACGGCGAGCGCTGGCTCGATCTGATCTCCGGTATCGGAGTGGTTAACATCGGCCATGGCCGGGATGAAGTGCTCGATGCAATTCAGGCGCAGGCAGCGCGTTATCTGCATACCATGGTTTACGGTGAGTTTGTCATGGAACCCCAGGTGGACTATGCCCGTGCACTCGCGCAGGTGCTGCCGGGCGATATCGACAACATTTTTTTTACCAACAGCGGCACCGAGGCGGTCGAGGGTGCCATCAAGCTGGCGCGGAAATTTACCGGCCGGCAGGATATTCTCAGTTTTGATGATTGCTACCACGGCGATACCATGGGCTCGCTTTCCTGTCAGAGTTCGGATGTTTACCGCCGGCCGTTCGAACCGCTGGTACCCGGCTTTTTCAGCCTGCCCTGGAACGATGTGCGCGCCCTGGAGGCGATAACGGATCGCACCGCTGGTGTGATTATCGAACCGGTGCAGGGCGAGGCAGGGGTGCGCATCCCGGATGACGAGTTCATGCAGGCACTGCGTCGCCGGACACGGGAAACCGGCGCTTTGCTGATTTTCGACGAGGTGATGACGGGGT
>DRLW01000091.1 GCA_011375275.1 Bacteroidota bacterium | reverse complement strand
TGCGGGTTGTACTGGCCGTCACCATCGGCATCATAGAAAGGCGCGCCTTTATCAGCCGGCCAGTCTTTCCAGTCGCTCTTGTACAGCTCACGAACGTCAGCGATCATCGCATCGGTTACTTCAGCAGCGCGGACCTGAAAAAGCTCGGCCGCATCCTGACGCAAGTTAGCGGTGGCATAATCCCGGCGTACGCGCCAGATGCGATCTGCTTCAGCACGGTCTTCGCCGACGCCTTTCTGCACGATCGCTCCGGGAACCATACCCGGGGAATAGGTTGAACCACCGACACGGATGGCAGGAGAGATACCATCATTGACTTTACCGCCATAGATGAAACCATCAGCGAAAATCGCTGCGGTTGTCGGGGTACTGCCACGCGGGAAGAACAGGCCGGAGTCACCGCCGGGTTCCCGGGCGGTTTCACCGTTAGCGCGTACCCACATCGCCACCTGACCGACGTTGACAAGTGTTTTATTGACTCTCTCCGCTGTAACACGGAAATCACTTGTTCCGGTCAGTTTCGCAGTTTTGCTTCCTTTGTTCGCATTTGCACCATAAGCCATTCCAGAGATCAGGAATAAGCTCATCGCGAAAGCGAGGAAGATATTGCCAAATCTTTTTTTCATGTTTAGTTAGCTCCTCTTTAGGATTCACTAAATCGATAATAGTATCAATCACCGATCACTCAGATATCCCAAATAACGGGATATCCCGGAATGCATTAATATTCGAGACGCAAACCAAGGCGGATGATACGCGGAGTACCCAGCAGCATCTGACCCGTATCACGGGAATAGTTGGTGCCGTTACCGCCCAGATTGATAGCTCTGTACATGTCAACAAAAGCCTGGCCACCGAAATTTTCGATAATCGAACCGCTGAGCTCATAGTTGCTCAGGAAGCCGTCATCGTAGGCATTACCGGTACGGCGATAGACGTTGATCACGTTTTTGCGGTTGGTCAGGTTCTGGATGTACACATAAGCATTGGCATTAAATCCTGCGATGTTGAAGGTTCTGTCCAGACGCAGGTCGAGCTGGAAATTCCACGGCGTATAGGATGCGTTGATATTTTCCAGCGGGATACGCGAACGGGGGTCGGTAATCTGGCCGCCGAAAGACTCATCCTGCTGGCCGAGGCCGCCCGTGGACAGCGTGTAGGGGTGGCCGCTGTTGAACGTTGCGAGCAGGTTGAGGCCGGTTTGTTCCAGAAATCCGCCATCATCCTTGCCGAAGCGATAGTCAAAGTTGATCGAACCGCGGTGCTTCTGCTCGAAATCGAGCGGGAAAATCAGCGTCGGCACCTGAGAGCCCAGTTCGATAGCAGACACGGCCGTGTTGGAGACCGAACCGGTACCTTTGGAACGGGCATAGGTGTAGTTGATCTGCGCGGAGACGCGGTTCGTGCGACGCAGGGTCATAGACAATTCAACCCCGGAGGTGGTGGCAAAGTCGCCATTGACCAGAACGTTATAGTCGCTGGCAGAAGACGTCGGTGAGGTTTTGAAACGGCTGATCTGCAACTGGTCGTCGATGTTTTTGTAGTAGAAAGTGACATCAAAAGCCGCGGCATCGGTAAACTGCTGGCTGAAACCGATTTCATACTGAATGGTTTTCTCCGGTTCCAGGTTGAAACCGACCGGGCTTTGAATAGAGAAGCGGCCAAGGAACAGGTTGTTGTAGTAGGCATCGCTTCCATACAGGTTGTTCAGGCTGGGAGACTGAACGAATTTGCCATACTGCATGTGGAATACGGTGCGATCGGTAACCGGGAAGGCCAGACCGATACGCGGGCTGATTTCCACGATGGCATCTTTCTTGGTGATCTTGCTTTCATCGAGGCCACGGCCGTTCTGATCCCACGGTGGATTCGATGGGTCTGTGATGATGAAATCATCGTTGTCCATCACATCAACGCGGATACCGGCATTGATAACCAGGTCAGAGAGCTCGAATTTGTCCTGTACATAGGCGGACATGAACTTCGGATTTCTCGGGCCATTGACGTCATCAGTATTGATTTCGTTTCCGAAAGCATCATAACCGTAGGTAAAATTCTGGAAGGTCTGAGCGCGGAAAGCAGCGACAGAGGAATCCACACCGGCAGCAGCCTCGCGGACGCGATCAGGGAACTGCGTGGCCGTGATAAACATGGTGCGGGCGCCGATGCCATACTGGCGTACGGTCCAGCTCTGCAAATCACCGCCGAACTTGATCTCATGGTTGCCCCGCTGCGTTGTCAGGGCAAAGGAGCCGCCGATATAGCCACGTTTGGACTTACCATAACCGGCCGGTGTGCCCGGGAAGGTGAAATTAAAACCATTGACATCAAAGGTGCCAAACGGGCCGACGCGCGGGTTTTCCCAGCGGTCGAAATAAACACCACGCTCTGCGTTGGCCGTGCTGTCCCAGTAGGCCCAGAAATTATGTTTGACATCTTTGAACAGCGGATCGTAGCTGACAGAACGCTGATCAAAGTAGTTGAAGTTGACTTCATAGAAAGTCGTCGGATTGATCAGGTGGGTGAACTTGACGTTCAGCAGGCCGGTGCTGGCATCATTTTGCCCGATACGATCGAGGTTAAAAATACGTGCCGGAACATTCGTGCCACTGCCTTCGGAGCGGCTGAAAGACAAAGCACCACCGACGCGGATGATGTAGGGGTTGGCGTCATAGACCAGAGTACCGTTACCGATCCAGTTCTGGCTGCTGGTTCCCTGGATATTGCCGTCCGGCGTGCTGATACCGGTGTCCTGCAGCCATTTTTCGAATTCACGTGCCTTTTCCGTATTCGGCAGGCGGGTGATGGTCAGCGGGAAATTGTTTTCATCGACATAGGTGTCGGCATGCTGAAAATCGAACCCATTCCAGAACCGCTGGATTCTATCACGACGGAAGATGTTCTGGCCGGCGACGAAAAAACGCAATTTTTCCACACCGGGAACAGGACCGCTTGCCGTCATGGTATAGTCGGAATAGCCATAAGAGTATGTATTCAGGAACTGCTCACCTGTGTCTGCGAAATTATCGGTTTCACCCTGCAGCATGAAGTGATAGTTCTCAGATCCGGTTTTCAGGGTCTGGCGGATGATACCTGCGTTGGCACCACCGAACTCTGCTGTGTAACCACCGGCCTGAACCTGCAATTCCTGCAAAGCTTCAGGAATAACCGTGATGGTATTGCCACCCGACATGACGCTGCGGGTACTGGCACCTTCGAGATAGTAACCAACCTCGTCGGAGCGACCACCACGAATATACGTTACCCCGTTCTGCTGAACAACGCCAGGCTGCAAAGCAATGATGTTCGGAATACCGCGAACAGGGACATTTTTGATTTCTTCATAACTTTGAATCCGTACAGCGTTTGTCGCGTTTTTGTTGATCAGTGGTCTTTCCGCGACGATTTCTACCGCTGTTCCCTCCAGGGCCTCTGTCGGCAGCTCGAAGTTGACTTCCTTCGTCAAACCTGAGTTTACGAGAATATTCGAGATCGTCACATCCCGATAGCCGATGAAACTTGCTTTCACGGCATACACACCAGCGGGCACGTTCAGGATGATATACTCACCATTGACGTCCGTGGCAGCACCGTAGTTCGTTCCTTCGACTGTGACGTTTGCACCTGGCAACGCCTCGCCTGTCTCTTTGTCGATGACCTTGCCTCTCAACTTACCGGTCGTCTGTGCTGACAGAAAAACCGGAGTGAGAAGAGCAAGAAAAAGAGCAACTATCAAGTTACGCTTCATAAGGTCGTCTCCTCATAAGAGTGATATGTTCAGTTTTTACTATCCTATATATATGTCTTACTTTTCATCGTCGAGGACAATGGCCGAAGCCGAAGCTGCCGTACCGTACACGATAGCCGTGAAACGGTTCGCCTCAAACGTGGCAGTAGCACTGGCCAGCTCGGAATCATCATCTGCATTATAGACGGTCACTGTGTAACTCCCGGGAGCGGCCTGGTCCGTATATGTGTCCACTGTGGGGCTGAAGGTGACATTCCCCGTTTGCAGAGTATCCGTCCCTGCCAGTACAGCGTAAACGACGGTACCATCATCCATACCATTGACGAGACGGAAAGCTGTGATGGGGGTAGTTCCGGTTGAATCCGTAACTTCAGTTCTGGCAGGATCGAAACGCCGGCGCTCGGCAAGCTTAACAAAACGGCGCGTACCGTTGATAGCATTGAGAATCAGAATGGATCCGCGTTTTTCCGAATCCATAGACAGCGTAGCGACATCGCCAGTACTTAACGTGGTCTCACGGTTGCCCGCGTTGAAGGTCATGTGTTCTGATGCCCCTCCAACTTCGAGACCGGATATGGTCACGGCAGAGGCACCATGGCCATTATCGACAGTAATGTTCAAACTGCCGGCATCTGTTGCTGCGTTGATGAAACGGAAGTCTGCTTTGAAATCAGGCACGGCAGGCCCGGTCGAAGGGACATCCGCACAACCAACGGTCAACAGAACGATGGCTGTCAGGAAAGACAACATTGCTGTAGCTGGTTTCCAGCTCATTGACTATCCTCCTTGCAAAAGTGGGTTAAGAGAATATGATTTACACAACACGCGGTTTCTGCCTGTGGCATCTCCGCACTCCCCCGACCATAAATACTGTGGTTTTCATCTGGCCGGAAGATGGTGAATAACTCCCTGCTCAACCTCCTTTCTCGATGAAAGCTGCATAATTAAACAGCAAGTTACAAATCCTGCTAATAGAGCCAAAACCACAGATGTGTAGAAATTCTTACGGGATAAAGTGTAGAAATTGAACCATTTTGAAACAAACACATACTAAAACAAACTCCATGCCAGCTACAATAGTGTAATACATCAAAAATATCAAAAAAGATAACTAGCTGTTTTTGATAAAGTTAAAAATATTTGCTTCCAAAAAACGACTTCCAAAGCAAAACACCCCAAAAAAGTATGCAATATTTTTCACCCCAATCGGAATGATTTTGCATAGCCGCAGATTATTGTTTGAAATCTTCTTCTGCCTTAATTTTTTTAATTTAGAAATTCTAATAGTCATCGCCATGTTAAACGATGCATTTTCTTACCACTTGCCGCATAAACTTACAACAGACATACTTATCCACAAAAAATGAGACCGATTCTGCAACGCCGAGACAAAAAGCGAGTGGGGTGAGATTGGTAGAAGCTAGAGCGGTGTGACGGGAGGGCGTTCGTAGTGCGCGCTTCAGCGCGCCAAATCGCCAATTTTACTCTAATCCCGGAATCTCCGGGTATAGATTGGTACGATCTTTCGGGGCTTGTGGCATACTGTTCCGCGTGTGCGCTGACGCAGGAGCGACAAACGGGGCGTTACACCGC